>SHMW01000013.1:0-15907 GCA_008080735.1 Promethearchaeota archaeon | reverse complement strand
TTTCTTTCGTGAGAGATATACCGCCATATGGAACAATCGAGAACAAATTTACTAATTGCAACCGAAATTTCAAGCATAACCAAGAAAAGATGGGTCTTATTGTTAGATTTAGGAATGTCTAAAAAAAATGTGTTTTTTTCATAAATCATACATTTTTGTAGGGTATTCTAAACATTTTTAATAGTGTAGTTTATTAATTATGTGGGAAATGTCGTTTCAAGTTCTCATTATGAACTAAGGCACCCCTAATTGATTATACTTAAACACATTTTAAAAGCTCTCTAAACAACGGGTTAACTGTAAGCATTGAATAGTGATATAAACGATATTAAGGAACTAGTGCGGGAACAATTTAAGGGACTATTTCAATATTCGCTTGACTTGATTTATGTATATAATTTAAAAGGAGATTTTATCGATGCTAATGATATTGCTCTAGAGAAAATGGGATATAATCGTGGGGAGATTCAGAATCTTAATCTAATCGATATTCTGGACAAAAAGAGTCTGAAAAGAGCCTACAAAAGTATCCGTACCTTATTAAAAACGGGAGAACAGATAGAAACTTCCGATTATAAAGTGAAGAAAAAGGAGAACGGATTTATTTATGTGGATGCATATGGAATTCCCGTGAAAAAAGATGAGGAGATATATGCGGTATTGGGTATTGCTAAAGATATTACAGAGCGAAAACTCCTAAACAAAAAATTGAAAAAGTTAGTATCTTCTAAGGAAAAAGCACTTAGATCTAAAGAAATCTATTATAACAATATTTTTGAATATGCTAATGATTTGATCGCAATTTTAGACGCTGATTTTAAACATGAATATGTAAATAAGCATTATGAGGAAATTTTAGGATATACTCAGAAAGAATTAATTGGGCAACATCCTACGTTATATGTATATCCGAAAGACTATGGAAAAGCACGAAAGACAACCCTTAGAGGTTTAAATGGGGAGGAAGCGAGAACAGAACTGCGATACGTTGCAAAAAATGGAGATCTATTCTGGTTTGAATTAAAAGGAAAATTCTTCGAAACAATTGATGGGGAAAAAAAATCTCTTATAATTTCTCGGGATATACGCGAACGTAAAGAAGCAGAAAAAATGTTAAAAAAGTCTGAAGAAAAATACCGTACTCTATTCCAAAATATTCCCGATGGGTTTGCGTTTCATAAAATACTTTATGATGAAGAAAATAATCCGATTGATTATGTAGTTTTAGAAATTAACTCTGCATTCGAAAATATAACGGGATTAGATAAAAAGAAAATACTCGGAAAGAAAATAGGAAATTTATGGTCTGATATTGAAAATGAGCCCACGGACTGGATTAATCAATATAATCATGTTGCAGTAACCAGAAAACCAGCTCGGTTTGAAACATATTCAAAGCCTCTACAGAAGTGGTATGATGTTTTAGCATATTCTCCCATGAAGAATTATTTAGTAACAATCCTTACTGATATCACTCAAAAGAAGCGAGCCGAAGAAAAACTAAAAGAATCCCAAGAAATATTCCAATCAATTGCAAATCAATCTTTTATTGCAATGACAATCCTTCAAGATGATAAGCTGAAGTTTTGGAATCGGGAGTTTATAAAACAAACTGGATATTCAAATGAAGAGGTTGGAAAGTGGAAACCAGGCGATTATCTTAAAACAATTCACCCCAAAGACAGGGAATTTGTAAGAGAACAAGCAAATAAAAAACAAATGGGAATACAGGGGTATATGGAAAACTATGAGTTCCTTGGATTAAGAAAGACGGGAGAGAGTTATTGGTGCGAAATATACAGTAAACCCGTAACATACAATGGGCGCACTGCTGATTTGATTCTAACGCTTGATATTGATGAGAGAAAAAGCAGACAAAAAGAGTTGAAAAAATCAGAAGAGAAATATCGGTTACTAGTCGAGAAATCACCATACTCAATTATCTTATTTTCAAAAGAGGGAATTATTTTAGATTGTAATCCCGCAACCTTTGAAATTATTCACTACAATAAGGATGAACTTATTGGGAGGGAATTTTTTCGTTTAGATATCTTTCCCAACCAGAGTCAATTAAAAGAACTTGTTAGAAAGTTCACACAATTATCTGAAGGAAAAACCCAGAAACCCATGAATTTCGAGATTAGAAGAAAAGACGGAAAAAAAATCTGGGTGAAGACTACTTCAATTGTCTTTCAGAGAAATAATCAAACCTATATACAAACAATATTAAATGATATCACAGAACAAAAGAAGCGAGAAGAATTACAAAAAGAATTTAATAAGAAATTAGAGGAAAAAGTCAATAAACGGACGAAGAAATTAGAGGAAGCTCTTGCAGAACAACAATTATACATGAAGGAAATTACGAAGGCATCGCAGTTCAAAAGTCAGTTCATGGCGACAATGAGCCATGAATTTCGAACTCCATTAAATGTAATAATTGGGTTTTCAGAATTACTTTTGGAGGGTGAAATTAATGAACTCTCTCCACTTCAAGAGGAATATCTTAAAGATATTTTGTCAAGCGCTGAGCATTTATTAAATATGATTAAGGAGATTTTAGATATATCTAAAATTGATTCGGGGGTAATGGAGTTAAAGCTAAAACATTTTTCCTTAGAAAAAGTTATCAATCAGACCATTTCAGAATTTAGAGCATTATTAAAGGAAAAATCTCTTGATATTGAGATTCAAGGATTAAAAAATTCACAACAAATGTATGCTGATCCTATAAAACTCAAATCTATTTTATACAATATTATTAGTAATGCAATTAAATTCTCGATTGATGGAAAAATTTCTATAGAAATCGAGGAGAATAAAGACTTTTGGTTATTTAGGATAGAAGATGAAGGAATTGGAATCTCTGAAGAAGAAAGAGATATAATATTTGAGGAGTTTAAAAGGTCGAGGAGCGAGAGGGTGCGCAATACCACTGGAACGGGCTTAGGCTTGCCATTAGCGAAACGATTAATAAATTTACATGGCGGAGAGATATGGTTCAAAAGTGTATTAGGGAACGGGACGATATTCAGCTTTACTATTCCAAAACATATAAAAGAGAAAAAAAGAGAGAAAATCGAAAATTTTTTGAGACAGATTTAGTTTTTAGTATTAGAAAGTTTATATTTTCCAAGAAAAATTTTTTTAAACCAGTTCGATTTACCATTTTACATGGATTTAGAACGCGCTAAGAAGATTGAACTCTCCGATAAAGAAAAATTTGATTCTTATTTTCAGAAATACCCCCCAGAAATTTCCGAATTTACCTTCACGAATCTCTTTGCATGGCAAAATTATTACCATTCTCTATATATAGAAAATGAAGACCATTTGATTGTTTTTTCAAATGATTTCTTAGGAAAGTGGAAATCTTCCAAAAAGAATTCCGACGATGTTCTTTTCTTCTTTCCACCCATTGGAAAAAACCCCGAGCAAGTGATCTTGGATCTATTTACAAAACTACCTAAGTGTGAAATACACCGCGTCCCAGAGTCATTAATATCAATACTACAAGATATGGAAGAATTTAAGAAACTTAACTTAGCAATCGAAGAAGATAGAGCCAATTGGGATTATATGTATGATAAAGAAGACCTTATCGCGCTGGAGGGGAACAAATACCGTTCGAAAAGGCGGCTCTTAGAAAGGTTTTTGGAGCAATACGACTATGAGTTTCATCTTGTTACTGAAGACTGGCTCGAAAAATGTCGAAGTCTCCAAAATAAGTGGTGTATTATCAATGAATGCCAATCTAATGAAGATTTAGAACAGGAACAAATAGCAATTGACCGATTTTTGGACCATTATACTGATCTCGATTATAATGGCGGGCTTTTGTTAGTGGATGGAAAACCCGCGGGATATACTTTTGGGGAGATGCTCAACGAGGACACCAATGTGATTCATATCGAAAAAGCACATACATATTATGAAGGATCGTACCAAGCAATCAATAATATGTTTCTAAAAAATTGCTGCGATGAAAATGCGAAATTCGTGAATCGAGAACAAGATCTAGGAGTTCCCGGACTGCGAAAAGCAAAAGAATCCTATCATCCAAAATATATGGTCAAAAAATATATAGTCTATCAAAAACAAGCTTAGAATCCACAAAATCGATAAATTCTTAACATTTATATTTCTTAATTTTCTTTTATTTTCATAATATAATTTGATTTATTTTATAATCCATATTATTTAGTAATAATCAGAGTGATTAAATTATGTCAGATGATAATGGACCCGAAAATGATGATAATGCTCCTGCCGCTGATAACCAAGGTGGCAAGCCCGAAGAGAAATCGGTCGGGCGGCTAACTGGTAAGACCGAACTCAGTTCAGCTACCCTTCTAATTGAAAGCAAGGAAGTAGAACGCACTAGTTATCTCACTGTATATAGGGACGAGAAGGAGAAAAAGAAAAAAGGGGAGCGCGATTATTATATCCTCTCAATTAGTAAAATATGGAACGATAGTGAGGGAATGAAAGCCGAATTGAGCGTAGTCGGTGATCGACCAAGAAGGCCATTCGAGGTCGGTTCTAAAGTCTTTTTAGCTAAAGAGGATCAAATTAGAGATTTATTGGGAATCGATAATCCTCCTGAAAAGTCTGTAGCTCTTGGAAAACTACTTGGATATGATTTCGATGTGAATTTACTCATTAAAGATTTTGGACGAGTATTTATTACCGGACGATCTGGTAGCGGAAAGTCCTATACGATGGGAGTGTTATGTGAAGAATTTATGAAAAAAGGGATCCCCGTCGTAATTCTCGACAGACATGGTGAATATGGCAGTCTGAAAATTGCAAGTGAGGAGGAAGGTGGTGGCGAGAGCGAATTCATAGACAATATTATTGAATTTTCCGATTTAACTATAAATAAGGGTGCGGATATCGATATCGAATATCTATTTTCCCTGGATGAGACGGATATCGTAGCACCTAATCTTTGTAGTATTATTAATATGAGAGGTATTTCCCTAGAAGCTCAAGAGACCATTGCGGGAAGATTATTAAAGAAATTATATCAAGCCAGTACTTCGAGAAAAATCCCTCCTTTCTATTTGTTTTTAGATGAAGCACATCTTTTTGCTGGAAAGAAGAAAACTTCTACATGTGAAACTGTAAAATTATTCTCCCAAGAGGGGCGGAAATTTGGTTCCAACTTAGTAATCGGGACCCAAAGACCTCAATTATTGGACACTACAATCAGAGCACAGGCTGGAACCTGGGTTGTCCACAGTCTCTCAGATGTGAATGACATTAATATCACAATTTCAAGTGCAGAAGATTTAAGCCGCGACAATAAGGATGATATCAGCGGATTAGATAGAGGAGAAGGTATTATTAGTGGAGAAGCAGTTCGCGGGGTACCAATTTTTGTAAAAGTTCGGCAGAGAATAACCCAGCATGGAGGTATAGGATTTAACGCACTTGATTTTCTTTCCCAAGAAACAGTGGAAGAAACACAAAAGCGGAAACAACGTATTTTAGGAGAGAAATCAGAAGAGCAGATAGAAGCTGGAAAAGAAATGTTCAAGGAAATATTAGGAGATAAAACGAAAGATGACCTATTAGATATGATCTCGGAGATGAAAGTGAAAATAAAGGAATTAGAGGAGGGGATTACTAAGTGGAAAGAAAAATATGAACAACTCCAATCTGGGGAAGGTGGTGTGCCAAGTGATATGCCCGTGGATGAGAGAGTAAAGGAGCTCCAAACCGAAGTAAAAGTATGGGAAGAAAAATATAATTCTTTAAAAGAGCGAGTAGAATCTGCTGAAGGTGGTGCTGGTATGGACCAAAAAACAGCCCAGACTCTCGAACAGTTAGAAAAATATACAAAAGAGCTTGAAATGGAAATCGAACAACTGAAGAAAGAAAAAGGAGAGGCACTAAATCTCGCAGAAAAATCAATTAGAGAATTGAAAAAAACATCTAGATAGTAATTCTTCAGTTCTTATCTTTATTTTTGATTTTCAAGGTTGTACTGTTTTCATTTTATTACTAATACCCACATCTTTTTTAGATTTAGATGAATCTTAAAAATTATCTGAAACATTTTATTATAATCTGTGGATTTGAAAATAATCAAACTCAATTATTTAAGAATTCCCTTCACCAAAGATTTAATTGATAAAAATGAAAGATTTTAATAGCATTAAAGAATATCAAGAAAAGCTGTCCACCCTTGTGGGGGTATCCGGATATGAAGAAGATATTAGAGAATTTATCCTTCAAGAAATAAAAGAGGGCCAACTGGCAGACAGGGTATGGACGGATAAATTAGGAAATGTATTGGCAATCATATACGGGAATAATGAAGAAAAGAAAATTCTTTTGGATGCGCATATGGATGAAATCGGCTTTATGGTGTCTCATATCGAAGAAAAAGGTTTTCTCAGATTCGTTTTAATCGGGGGATGGGACGAAAGGATATTGCTGGGGCAACCAGTAGTGATTAAATCAAATGAAAATAAAATGCATCCTGGAATTATTGGAACTAAACCTCCTCATTTGACAACTTCAAAGGAAAGAGAAGAGAAAATTAAAGTTTCAAAATTATATATTGATTTAGGATTTTTCTCAAAACAAGAAGTTTTAGACAACGGTATAAATATAGGCTCCGTGGGGATATTATATAGCCCCTATGAACTTTTTCCGAATAATATGGTGCGAGGAAAGGCTTTTGATGACAGAACTGGATGCAATGTTTTATTACATATTATGAAATTATTAAAAACATCCGACAAGTTAGATGAGACTGTCGTATTCAGTTTCTCAGTCCAAGAAGAAATTGGCGGTCGAGGGGCACAACCCGCCGCATATAGTTTAGAGCCAACGATGGCTTTAGCAATCGAGAATACCACGGCTGCGGATGTTCCTGGAGTAAGTGATTCAGAATGTCCTGCTTATTTAGGAAAGGGGCCCGCAATAACTCTCGCTGATAAATCTCTAATTTCAAGCCCAAAAGTGAATAAGAGATTAATGGAGAACGCGAAAATAGAAAACATTCCCTTTCAAATTAAAAAACCACTCTATGGGGGTACCGATGCGGGAAAAATTCACTTAACTAAAGGTGGTGTTCCAAGCTCAGTAGTCTCCGTTCCTTGTCGCTATATTCATTCCCCAGTCTCTTTATTGAAACTAGACGATATTTTGAATTCCATTAAACTAATTAAAGCATTTCTAAAAAACCCAGCAAAATTTCAGTGAATCTTTGGAAATGTTCGGCCTTTAATTGTTTTAGATAAATATAAAGAAAAAAAATAGAAATGAATGGTTCTATTATCTTTTATTCCTTTTTCTTTGGGGTAGTTATTAAAAATACGAGTGCTAAGGAACCTAAAGTAAATATTCCAACTAAAATATATAGTGGTGGGTATCCAATAGCAAGCACGATGTTTTGGGTAGCAACAGCTTGAATAAAACCCGCAATTCCATAGGCTGTGAACATGATACCATAGTTTTGTCCTAAATTTTTATTGCCGAACAACTCTGCGGTAGCTGTCGGATATAAACTTAGATTACCTCCAAAGCAGAAATATATTGTACAAACAATTACAAGATAATATCCAAAATTGATACTGGTTGTATATAGTAAGAATATCACTATTGCTTGAACTACAAATAATAACATAAGCGCTTTCTTATAGGTGGCCAGATCTGCAACCTTGCCCCAAGAAATTCGACCAAGTCCGTTTAAGAGTGCTGCGATACTCCCGACTAAGGTAAGTAATATAGATAGACTAAATAATGGATCAATTCCAACAGTTTCTCCAAAATCTTTATAAGTTGCAATCACTAAAAGTCCAGGCATGCATCCCAGAATATAAGAAATCCATAACAACCAAAATTGTTTAGTGCTAATCATCTCTTTTCGCGTAAATTCAACCATACCTCCTGTGCTAATTTCTGTAACTTTTGGAGGTACAAAACCATCTGGCACCCATCCTTCAGGTGGCCTGATCATAAATAACGCACCCACAACAATAATTATCACATATATGATTCCCAGAGAGATGTACATAACAGGAATACTTATAGCTGCGAATAGATCCACCAAGAAGTTAAAAATAAACGAACCCGCTCCAAATCCCGCGACTGCTATCCCACTTATTAAACCTTTTTTATCAGGAAACCATGCGGTTGCGGTTGCGATCGGGCATACATAGGCAAAGCCGATACCCATCCCATAAAGTACACCATAAGATATGAATAATCCCCAGAAATTTCCTTGCATAAATGCGGAAGCTATTGTTCCCGCACCTATGAAAATAGCTCCTAAAATTGAAATATTTCGTGGGCCATATTTTTGCTGAAGTTTTCCTGCAAAAATCATCGTGATAGCAAAAGCTGCTAAGGAAATTCCAAAAATATAAGCAGTTACTTCAACCGGCTCAGTCAAAAATCCTCCTCCACTCACTTGTTTAGTCATAACACCCCAAGAATACAGAGAGCCTAACGATAATTGAATTAATACTGCACCGAGGACGACTAACCATCGATTTATAATTTTTGTATTATCAGACATTTTTTTACAATTTTATTAATTAGTAATATGGGAATTACAATTGTTCAAAAGATAAAAACCTTTTAGCAAAAAGTATATTTGATGGATTGATTGCGCAAATTTAATGATTGGAACAAAAAAAATACGATAATTGTAGACCTTTTCAATAGATATGATTTTATATTTTTCCAAATCTTATTTTTTTATCTGATAATTATGAGCATAATTCAAAAAATGTAGGAAATTGAACACATATTTTCTATTTTTTATTGATTATTAAAATACTACCCATAAATTGCACTAATTAATATTTTTATCATCAAATGTAGTTCAAAAAAAATTAAAGTTCATAAATCAAAATATCTAATATTTGAATTAACTAATAATCTTTAAAAAAATGATGAATAGATATTTTAATAGAAAAACAATATTAATTCTTTCCTTTCTCTCGCTCTTTATTATAGGTACAATCTTTATGTTTATTACACCATTTAGCATTAAATCATCCTATTATCTTACGACGCAAACTTCCGACGGAGAAACGATATCATTTAATGTTTTTGAACCTGTTCAGAGCGAGGACCCTAAAAAGGCAGTTTTAATTGGACATGGATTTATGGCGAATAAAGAATTTATGAAGGGATATGCAATTGAACTGGCCGCTGCAGGTTTTGTCGCAGTACCTTTCGATTTTCGTGGTCATGGAATGAGTACGGGGAGTTTGGATAGAGGAAATCTGATTTTAGATGTTCAAGCAATTATAAATTACCTTAATACTACTCGAAGCGATATAGACATGGATAATTTGGCGTACATCGGATACTCTATGGGGGGTGGTCCTGGAAATCAAATTGTAAATGAAAGCTTAAATTTTAAAGCATTCATTGGAGTTGGCACGGGACTAGGAAATATCAGATCGGGAGATTCTAGCAATCCGCTAAATGTGCTGATGATCTACGCTAAGTTTGATGAAGCTTTTCAATTGAGTTCTCTTGTCGATTCAGTGGCAACCCGAGTAGGGGTAAGTACTGCTGCAATTGATACTAATCAATTATATGGCAGTTTTGATAATGGGAATGCCACTCAAATATACTTAGATGATAATAGTAACCATTTAGCAGTCGCATGGGACACAGATTTCACTCGCGAAGCCCGTGACTGGATTATAAACACATTTCCAGAGACGAATACTCCAGATGAGAATTTTTACGGCAATCTTCGACTCCTTTTATTAATTATTCAGATAATTGGTGGAATTGGACTATTTATTATGCTAATCGACCCCATCTCAACACTTCTTAAACATAAACAAGAAAACTCTGAAGAAAGGTTGAAAATTGAAATTCGAGATACTTCTGCCGGGAAATTATCCATCACATCTTTATTATACTCGATTCCCTTGTCAATAGTAGGAATATTTATTATAATTTGGATATTCATCCCTCTACCACTAGCTATTGAAGGTTTTTTTCTAAGTCTCCTTTTTGGACAAGTTTTTGGAATCTTAGTTTTACTCTGGAGACTAGCCAAAAAGAATGATCTCTCGCTAAAACAGATTCTAAAAACCCCTTTCACACGACAGATTAATGATTTGGGGAAATCGATTATATATGGATTCGTTCTAATTACAATTTTATACCTAATTTTGTATTCTTCAATAGGATTAAATTATATTGGAATGGTTCCCTCCATAACGAAAGCATGGGCCGTTGCAATTTTTATTATCATCACGTTCTTGATGTTTATAATATTCGGCATTTTCTTTCAATTCATTATTCGCCCGATGATTCCATGGACTAAAAAAGGCACCTTGAAAGCAATTCTTATCCATTTTGGTATTTTGTTAAGCTACATGACGTTCTTCCTTCTATTTTTAGGATTTTTGACAGGGAGTTTTTTCTTCTTTGGAACAACGATGCCAGTTGCTATTTGCCTTAATTTAATGATTGCTGGTGTTTCCGTATATACTTATGAGAAAACGGGTAATATCATCGCAGGAACATTAATCGCGGCTATTTTATTTGTCATGATTGTCAGCACGCTTGCTCCATATCAAGGATTTCTTGGATTTTTATCCGGTTTTCTCTAAAAAAAATTATTATTTTCTTTTTTTTTACTAAACTATTAAAATCAGATGATAGAGTCTGCTAAACTTATTCGGTAATTTTTTAATATAGGAATATATTGAAGAGAGCCGATTTTAATCGTCCACTTTGTAGTGTTCCAATAATCCATTAAGAATCTCATTCGCATCTGCTACAATACAATAGTCAGCAGTCTTAAATATTGGGGCATTAGGATCGGTATTCACGGCAATTATTGTATCTGATTCGGTGATACCCACGACATGCTGTATCGCCCCCGAAATGCCTAAGGCGAGATATAAATTAGGGTTTATAGTTTCTCCGCTTATCCCTATTTGTAAATGTTCTGGCATCCAATCATTAAAAATAGGTCGGCGAGTACCTCCGACTTGCCCGTTGGTAAATTTAGCTAATTTATACAATTTTTTAAAATTGGTTTCAGAACCGATACCTTGACCTCCGCCAATGACAAATTTAGCTTCTGAAAGTGGTGCTGATGGTTTGTCTTTTCTTGTAGGCGCCCCAATTATCTTTATTCGTATTTTTTCCTCATCAAAATGATAATTTTCTTCAATTAATTCAATATTTTCTTTTTCTAATTTCTTTTTTTTAAATGTTCCAGGAGTAATTGTACACATTTGGGGACGAGTTTTTGGGCAAATGATTTTTACATGAATATTTCCGCCGTATGCTGGTTTATCCGTTAGCAATAGGTCGTCAGCATATCCTTCTTCTAATTCTAAATCTAAAACATCGCTTACCAATCCGGTACGACAACGATATGCTAATCGAGCTGAAAGTGCATTCCCAACCTCAGTCGACGGGAATAAAAAAATCGAGGGTTTATATTTTTCGATTAATTCATGGACAAGGTCAGTAAAAATTCTTTCGTGATAATGCTTAAGATTTTGGTGGCTTAGGTAGATGATTTTATCTACACCGTGCTTTTTGATGACGGGTAGATATTGCTCTGCCTCAAGAGATAGTACAACTGCGACGAGATTTTGGTTTAGATCATCCGCAATCTCTCGTGCTTTTCCCAAGATTTCCAATGCACAAGGATGGACTCGCTCGTGATCCTTTATCTCAGCAAACACCCATACATCATTATACTCTTTCTTTTCGTTCATTTTTCTTTATTCCTCCGTATAATCATATTTTCCTGTCCAAATCCGTTCTATGCCGTTTTCTTTCATTAGTTCGATTATCGCATCCATTTTATCTCTAAGAGTGCCTTTAATAAATTCATTTTTCCTTTTTGGAAAGAATTTTTCTGTCTTAACGACTTGAGTTGGTGATTTATTACACCCATCAAGATGAACGGGGCAATTTAACGTATCGAAATTGATAATATCAATTTTTTTTTCAAACGCCTCATTTATCCCAACCAGAGGGACGTGTCTTGGTGTATTAAAATTTTTCCCAACTCTCAAAAGCACGGGCAATTTCACTTCAATATTCTGACTTTCATGACCAAAGTTTCTTTGACATTTGAAAATATCCCCATCAAATTCATAGGTAAATATATCGGTAATTAGAGGGACATTCAAAGCTTCGGATAATTGATATGGAACTTGTCCGGTACTTGAGTCCGAAGTTTCTCTACCAGTAATAATTACATCATAATTGTTAATCCGCTCGAATGCTTCTTCTAAGACTAAAGTGGTTTGAAGAGTGTCAGAATATGCGAACTGTGGATCACTAATTAAAATGGCATGATCCACCCCCATTGCTAACGCTTCTCGGAGAGCAAGTTTTGCTTGGGGTGGTCCCATCGTCATCGCCGTGACCTCTCCCCCATAGACACCTTTGATTTGTAATCCCAATTCTAATCCATTGACATCATCCGGATTGATGATGTTTTTTATATTTTCTCGTATTAAAGTTCCCGTTTCTTTGTTGATTTCGAGATTATGGGATTTTGGAACTTGTTTTAACAAGACAAAGATTTTAAGCATTACAAATTCCCCTTTAATATTTCTCTGGCAATAATTAATTTCATTACTTCATTCGTCCCTTCATAAATCGATAACACAGGAGCATCTCGATAAAATCGTTCAATAGGTAAATCTTTCATATATCCATATCCTCCGTGGATTTGAATCGCCGCTTCGGTAGTTTCTTTTGCGATTTGGCTTGCGAAATACTTACACATCGCGGATTCTTTGGAAAATTTGGTGCCTTTATCCTTTAAATTCGCAGCTTTATATACTAACATACGTGCGGCCTCGATCTTGGTTGCCATTTCTGCAAGCTTGAAAGAAACTCCTTCAAATTGCGAGATAGGTTTATTAAATTGGATTCTTCCCTTCGAATATTCAACCGAATGTTCATAAGCAGCTTGAGCGACCCCTAAAGACTGGGCGGCAATTCCAATTCTTCCCACATCCAAGGTTTTCATCGCAATCTTGAAGCCCATTGGCAATTCTCCTAAAATATTCTTCTTGGGAATTTTAATATCGTGAAAATATAAGCTTGTGGTGCTGGAACCGCGCATTCCTAGTTTATCCTCAACATTTCCGATTTCTAACCCCTCCATATCTTTCTCGAGAATAAAGACCGCGCTGCCTTTTTCGCCATTTTCTTTTTCATATTTTGCCCCCACTAAAAATACTGATGCAACTCCACCGTTGGTTACAAATATCTTGGATCCATTTAAGATAAAATTATCTCCGTTCTCAACTGCTTTACTTTCTATTCCCGCGGCATCTGAGCCCGCATTAGGCTCTGTCCAAGTGAAGGCTGCGATTTTCTCTCCAGAAGCAAGATCATAGAGATATTTTTCTTTTTGTTCCTCTGTACCCCATTCAAGAATAGGGTAAGCTCCTACAGAATTATGTACAGTCACATTTAACCCCGTAGACGCGCAGACACGAGAAATCTCTTCAATTGTTACACTATAACTTACCGAATCCAACCCAGCTCCTCCGTATTTCTCTGGCAGCTGGATACCCCATGCATTTATTTTTCTTAGTTCTTTGGCAGTTTCCCAACTAAACCTCAACTCTCGATCTACGATTGGGGCAACTGGCGCCAGAATATCTTCTGCAAACGCTCTAACTTTTCTTCTTACAAGTTCTTGTTTTTCTGTAAGTTCAAAATCCAATTAGAAAACCTATTTTATTTCTTAAACTATTGAATTATTACTTTAAAGAAGCAAATAAAGAAATTATATTTTATGATTACTTTTGATGATGTGTGTTCTGATTTAGGTAAGAAGCTGAGAGATATAATTGATAGGATAAAGACTTATAAATTTTTAAAATGTATATTTTGATGTATAAAACTAAAGATACTCATATCATCAATATTTTTATAATCCCATTGAAATGTCGGTACGCATCAAAGGAAAGGAGTACGAAACATACAAATATGAAGGAAAGAACTGTCTTTATCTTAGAGGCATTGGTATTAGCCAATTAAATGAAATTGAAAGATTAGAAAATTTAGATCAATTGGATATTCTCAATTTGAGTTTTAATAGACTTTCAGTTATTAAAGGACTTGAAAAGCTTAAAAACCTAATTTATCTCAATTTAAGAGGCAATATTATCAATAATATAGCCGACATTCATGGATTATCAGAAATGGGGAGATTAAAAAATTTAAACTTATCCGAGAACCGAATTATTGAAATCCAAGGCTTAGAAGAACTCTCAGAGTTGAAAATCTTGGACCTCTCCAAGAATCATATTAAAAGAGTAAGCGGTATAGAAAGTAATAATAAATTGGAGGAATTAAATCTCTCAAACAACCGAATCAGATATATAGAAAATTTGGATAACTTAATGGCCCTGAAATCCCTAAACTTGTCTCATAATAATATTTTTGAAATTAGTGGTTTAGAAAAGTTAGAAAACTTAAAAGATCTTGACTTGGAGGACAATCGTATAATTAAACTGAAAGGACTACAAAACCTTTCTAAATTGGAAAGTCTTAATTTGCGTAAAAATGATGCTATTTCGAAAGAGAGGATACTTTTAGGGGAGGTTGATGAAGATGGATATGCTCCTATTGGTTTCACACCGATGCATTATGTGCGATATTGCGCACTTCAAGACCTTCTGAATCAAGATAAAAAAATCGACACTTTTTTAGAAGGATTACTTGAGGATTATAAACAATTTGGGTTCGGGGACTTATTAGGTTCTGACAATGTGTGGTGGTGGATATATCGAATCGGATTTCATTGCATCGATAACGTAAAATTTCAAGAAGCTCAATTAATAGGTGATTTTTTAATGAAATTTGGAAAGGATAAGAATAATCAAAAGATTCTTTATTGTGCCAAAAATTTAATCGCTTCAATTTGTGCTCAGTCTAATGATCCAATAGTACTTAAGAAAGGGAAAGATTTATTCGAAGAGATTAAAGAAGCAGTGCCCGCATGGACCGATTATTATTTATCTAAGTCTAATTATGAAATGATAATCAACAAATTACACATTTCTGAAGATTAATCTCAGTAATATGCTTTTATGCTCAAAAAGTATATTGGGGTAGTTCAAAAATATTGATACAAATCTTTTAAAGAATAGAAAATATAAATAAGAATAAGGTATTTCACAAATTTAGATAAGTTTAGAGAACAAGATAAAAATGGCGTGGAAAGGTTTTGCGTGGAGTTTTGTGTTTTTATTATCCGGAATTATTTTTAGCGTAATTCCTACGTTTTTAATTGTGGTATTTTGGCAGTGGCTAAATAGTTTAACCCTCAACGGTGAGCCAATCTATACGCTCTCGCTATTTATGCTTTTTCTCTGGATTGTCTGTCTTCTTATCGCCGTGATCTATTTTGTCGCTTCTGCAAGGGCAATTGTCCAAAGAAAAAGTGAAGATCTCGGCATCCCGAAAGGTGTGAAAGGATTTGGAGTAGGAGCTGTGCTTCTTATAATAACTTTTATGGTTCTATGGTATATCTTTATGAATGAGATTGCCTTTTTTGCATGGCGGCCTCCTGCATAATGAAATTTTGAAGTTCACTCTTTAGGAGTTCACAATTATCTCCGGGATGATAATATTCAATTAGATCCATAATTTCGTTATATCCTGTCGTGGAAAAATACTGCTTAGGACAATACCAATTTCCATTTTCCACAACATCAAAATGGATGTGTGCGGAGATATTACATTCAAGAAATTCTGCTATCACTTCACCTTTATCCACCCAATCTCCCACTTCTACTTTAAACATATCTTTTTGTTTTTCTCTATCGCTCTCATCTGTGGACCAGGGTTCAAAATTATATCCTAAACGAACTGTATCGTTAAATCTAATCCATATTGCCACATGATATTTATTATTTAT
>SHMW01000012.1 GCA_008080735.1 Promethearchaeota archaeon | reverse complement strand
CATATGAAATTGACATTACATACCATCCTTTGAATTGAACAATTTCGTCAACTATATCACCCCCAGCAGCTAAAAAGATAGGATCAAATACAGCTCCAATAATGAAGGGGAATATCATAGACATAATATAGCCTGCTATAGCACAAAATAGAAAGCATAGTATTCCAATATATGGTTGCTTAGTAGCTAGAGAACTCCATGGCCAATATTCATAAACTAATTGAGTCAATAAGGAGAAAAAGATCAACCATTGGGTCCACCCTAATGAATATGCATATTGTCTGAATACGACAGTGGCTTCACCCGCTGCCTCAGGATTACCCGCGGGGTAGAACAATATTGACCAAACAAAAATTGTGATGATTGCTCCCATGATCCATAGGATAATTCCGCGTTTTGGTTGCTTTAGCTTAAATACTGGCCAATACATTGAACCAGCCAGAATTAAGACGGCAAATGAGAACCCTGAACCGCTTAAGGATCCAAATATGGATGCTCCAATATACCACGATAAATAAGGATCTGGATTTTGAACTGAAGGGGGATAAAACATATTGAATACTGGAAGTAAAACAAATGTGAATAAGAATGCTATAGCAAAATTAATCGCCGTTCCTAAAATTCCAATCATCCAAGGTTTTTTAAATTTTTTGTAATAAGGCCAGTTTTCGAACCATATAGCCCAAACCACACCCAGAAGCCCAAATCCACCGATTAATGAGGCGTAATGTACTATACGAGGATCATGCCAACGGGAGTCAAAAAAGATCCACCACGTAACTAGCGATAAGATCCCAACGAAGATGAGGGCGAGAAGACCACTTATGGGTTGTTTAAATCGAGGCATAAATACAAGCGGTTGCTCCTCTGCGGAAGGAACACCATCGAGTTCTATCATTGCGTCTTGTCTCGTTTCAGTTTTGTTTTTCACGATTTTTTCCCTCTTACACTTTAATTTGTATTTTATAGGTTTAAAATTGATTTAGTGTAAATTTTGGTAAACAATAATATTTACTCATCTGTTCTTAAAAAGATTGTGTTCACGAATTATGGAATTTTAAAAACTATATCTCCATCACTTATTAACATAGTTCTGCTAAGAAATTAATAAGCAACTCAGCAATATCGTTTAATACTCCATATAGAGACGAAACGTCTAATCCTTGTGATTCTATAGGAGTATTGTAAACATTTGAATGAAAAAATCATACTAATTAGATAGTTTTAAATATTCAAAAAACACATCTACTATACATTTTTGTTAGAAATTCAAAAACATATAAAAAAATTGAGTACAAATTATGAAAAACAAGCAGATTGTATTAATTGGATTTCTTTTATTGTTTGGGTTAGCTTTTTTCACTCCTTTAATACAAGTCAGAGCAACTATTTATGATTGTCCAAATATTTCTGTTGGATATACTAAAGTTTCAGAAGTAACGGTCGTTGACGAAAATGGTCTCAAAGATGTTCTAGGTGAAAATTGGTCAACTCATATACAATATCTTTACGGGCAAAATTCCCACATCCTAAATGCAAAACAGAAATCTGTTGTGATTAAGATAAATAAGACAGACTATTTCAAAGATTCAGGTGGTGATTGGCCTATCTGTAATATTTCTATGCAAATATGGAATTGGACTACGGGCTCATTTCCAGTAACACCCACTGGAGGTATAAATATTCAGTACGTGCTGAAAAATCCCCTAAATTTAACGAGCTATGAACAAGAGAATCCTGGCAATTTGACATATTTAAAATCCGCATATGATTTAAATGGAAATGTGGGATATTTTCTTGGAAAATTACCATCACAGCCAGCAGAATATCTTGATGACGAAAATCTGATTTGGAGAGAGAATTGGACTACTCCAGGCAGAAAAATAGTACACAATGCATGGGATGGAGAATATATCTATACCAACATGTATTTCTCAGCAGATTGTGTAGAAACTTGGTCCTATGATGAAAACGGAGTTCTGACTAGCTATGAAATAGTCAATGAGAATGGCAAAACTGTTTACAAATTTGAAGTTCAGAATGGGGGGATTCCCGGTTATGAAATTCCTATATTCCTTGGAATAGCAGCATTATCAATCGTTGGAACAATTATTCTCATAAAGCGAAAACACCAAATTTGATTTTATTATTATTATTATAAATTTTTTTTTTTATTTAGAGATTTAGAATGTTCAATTGTTTATTTCCATCCAGTTATAGTAATATTATAAAAAATCATCAATTGTTCTCTGATTTCTAATGAAATTAATCAGTTTACTGTTATGTTCCCACTCTTCTTGGTTTACTAATAAGCCTTGACCGAGTTTTAAGATTGCCTCTTCAAAATTATCAAGAACGATGGGTTTAGGGTCAACCAATGCATTTTTTACTGTCTCTCGAATGACCCATACGCCCAGAGGCACTATATAACCAGAAGAAACCTCCCGAAAGATGATGATCCGAGCTTGACGGCGAATTTTATGCAAATACTCGCAGACTGATTTTCGCGCCGCATAATAAGCTCCCGTAATATTGCTCGCATAATTCTTCCGCCCTCGATAAAATTCATAGTCGGTCATAATTTGGGGCTTCACACTAAGACTTTCTCCGTCAGGTGAGACATTCCATAACGAATTGGGAGCCCATACCTCATTCATTTCGAATGCAAATTTCCCGGGAAATAACAGAATGCGGAAATGGTTATCCAAATAAGCTGACTCAAATATTTGATATTCATTGATTTCGGGGAAAGTTTTAATCTCCTCAATCAATTTCTTTGAAATGATATCGTCCACCGCGGTTATAGTCCATCGGGTCGGTACCAATTTTCGCCGCTTCTTTTCTCCTAACAAACCCGCCGAAAAAACCCGCTGTATCGTTGATAAGGACACATTTCCTTCCATGTAAAGCTTCTCTGCTACGGCATCTTGAGCTTTCAGATCGGTATCGGCGACGCAATAATCCACTTTTGGATGGACTTTCACATTTTCAGTGATTCGTATCTTATCAGTATAGCCAGATGGTCCCATGGGTAAGGAGTGGTTATCCAGCATCATCCGTAGGCTAAGCTTGCCGAACTGTGTTTCGGTATCGGTTGGCTGAGACGCCATTGAAAGGAGTTGCGAGCGATCCAATAATCTCTGTTCTTTTAGCGAGGGTTTGTTTTTAATGGTCTGCTCTCCTAACTTTACATTCACTTTGAAATTACTCCGTACCAAATTACTCCTGTACTGAATGATATCGGTCAACTCTTTACCAAACCAGAGTTCGGGCGCATCCAGAATATGATGGTCGGCTTTCGTTGAAAATTTTTGTTTGGAGAATTCGGAAAAGGGAATCATCGGACCCACCGCAACTTTCGGATAGTTATAGCGTCCGACAAAGAAGCCAGGAGGGCTTGCTCCGAATAATTCTACATTCTTGAGTGATTTACCCACATCGAATGGAATAATTGATTTGAGCACTGATTTTTTAAGAAGAATTGGACATGCTTTTTTGCCACAGAGGAGTTTTCCCCCCTTGCAGCGTAGACAGATGTTTGAATCTGTGGGTGGGCGCACCATTTTTTAATGTGAATCCGATTTTGATAGAAGATATCTAAGGCTCTATGATTAAAAAAGATAGAAGGGTTTAAATTTTTAATAATTATAACCAAAAAGGGTTATTAATCCCTAATTAATTCTGAAAAAATAAATAGATTAAATAAAAATAATAAGAAAAAATAAGAAAAAAAAGCTTATCGTGTTTATCTATTTTTGAAAATATCCATGAATCTGTCTCCCAATTCTTTCTTCGCCGTTTTTATCAGTTCTTTTTCTGTTATCTTCTGCTTTTTGTACTCATTGAGAGGCGCCTGCAATTTCTGCCATTCTTCATAGCCTAATCTCTGCTTGAGGAATTGTTCGATATTGTCTATCTTATCTAATTTGCTCGAGATCTCCTCTAATAATTCTTTTCGCTTTTTATATCGACTATAAGAGATTTTTATTACTAATCCCGCGGCAGCACTTATCATGCCCGTAAAGATCGCTTGTAGCCACCACGGCAACCCTCCATTTTCGTCATCAGGATACCCTACAGTAACGGAAAAGCTATTTGATTCAGTAGTACCAAATTGATTCCCTGCTATTACCTTAAAGTAGTATATGTCATCCATAAAGCCCATAGATTCTTTCACTTCATAGTTCTGTGATTCACCGCTGTATAATTCCTTCACTTGGGGATTGTTTATATCTGTAATGGGAGAAAGCGACCAATAGAGCGTATAATTGTCTGCGTGAGTGCTTCCACTCCAATTTAAAGTAAACTCACCATCTAGATCGGGCGATCCTGCATCATTTGATGAGAGGCTAAAGGAGGCAGGTAGTTCCCCAGGATAGCCTACTGTGATATTAAGGCAATTTGAAGAATTGGTTCCGAATTGATTTTCTGAGACGACCAAAAAATAATAATATTTGTCGTCTTCTTCCAAGATTCTATCGAGATAATAACTTAACTCGGTACCATTATATAACAAATATACATCAGATTCCTCGACGTTCGATATCTCGGAGAGGGACCAATAAAGACTGTAATTATCCGCATAGATAGTATTCGTCCAGTTGAGATTGAAAATCCCATCTTCATATTCTTCAGCATCCTCAGAAAAGAGAGTCACATTCTCTGGTGGAATTCCTATTGAAACATTGATGTTATTTTCAGCTTGGGTCTCTGAATACCCTTGTTGAAAGCTATTATTCGCAACCACGGTAAAATACCATAACCCATTTCCAAGCGTCGTCATATTAATCTTTGCTGTTGTTCCGGTAATTTCATCCTCATAAAGAATTGCTGTGGAAAAATCAGAAATGTCAGAAGTGTCATAATAAATTGCATACTCTTCAGCATTTTCAGAGCTAGTCCAATTCAACCAAAAAATTCCATCGGGATCATACGGTTTGGTGGAATTCTCTGAGACAGAAAAGGCTCCGGGAGTTCTCCCGATAACAACCTCCATGCAATTGGATGTGGAATTCCCATAGTCGTTAAATGCTTGGACCTTATAATAATATGTCCCGTCTGTAAGATTCTCTATTGAGAATGTTGTATTGGTTATGCCCTCTGCGTTATACTCAAGACTGGAATTTATTTCTATAATGTAGGAGGTAGAGTTATATATTGTATAATTATCCGCATTAAGAGCATCATTATCAGACCAATCTAAGGTGATATTGCCATCTTCGTCATAAGTGCCAGGAGCTAAATTGTCTATGGATAAGGAGAAATTTTGAGGTATCAACGAAAATTTTATAATAACAAAGTCTTCCCCATCTGGATCTGCTTGAGTCGAGTTCTGATCACCACAAGCGGTTATATAACCATCTGGATCGTAAGCTAAACCTTTTCCTTGATCAATATCTCCACTATCCCAAGTCCAATTATATAAATAATTACCCTCCTTATCACATTTAATAATCATTATATCTTTATCAGATTCAAAATTACTGCCATTGCAAGTTCCAATTAAAAAAATATTCTCGTTTTTATCAATCGTAATATCTTTAGCAGATCTTTCAGTATCTTCACCTGTAGGATTTTTTATGATTGTTTTGTTATATAGATGATTTCCACTGGAGTTGTATTTCATAACATGCCAATAATAATCTGAATTATTCCAGACATATCCAGAAATATATATATTATCTTGAGTATCAATACTCATAGCTGTAGGATTTGAATTTTCAAAATCTATACTCTCAGGGTTGAAAGTTTCATTCCACTGTAGTTCTAGTAGAGAATTATACTTAGCGATCACAGTGTTCGATGGTTTTCCTCGAGTTATATAGATATTATCAGCTGAATCTATAACCATATCAGAAACGGAGGAGATATCAAGTGAAGAGAGACTTTTATTTTTAATATTGTTACCCAGTGAATCATAACATGTGATAAACCCACTAAATGTACCGTTCCTACCTCCTACAAACACATGTCCTGTAGAGTTTACGACAACTGAATATCCTTGAGTAGTATATGAATAATCATCTCCCCATGTTCTATTCCACTGATGTATTCCATCTTCTGAATATTTAACTAATTGAGTATGCCAATTAGATCCTCCATAAACCCAACCTGTTATGTATACATAATTTTCATCAGAACTTAAAGCAATAGCATTACCCGTATCATATCCTCCAGCAGGACCATCAAATGATTCGCTCCATAATTCATTGCCTTTATTATCATATTTAACGATACTTATATTATAGGGATCATCTGAGGAGCCAATCATATATGCATTTCCTTGAGAGTCTAAAACAATATCACTTGCAATATCCGATTCGCTTGATCCCCATGAATTATTCCATTTTTCTGAAATCGAAGTGTGAATCAAATTTTCATTATCTTGATATCCATCTTTATCTTCAGATGTTTCAGTGAATTCTGTAGGAAAAAATATACAACTGAAAGCTGAAAAAAGAACTAGTAGCAAAAATGTTAATCCAAAAATAGTTTTGAATCTTTTTCTATGCATATTAAGCATTTTTATCATTCTAATTAAAAACATTTAAGTCAAGTTTCTATTAAAATATCCTTATACACTGAATTTGATTTATTCTACAAATTCGTAGTAATGTAATAACAATAGATACTTTAAAGTCTTTCCAAAATGGGAAAATCGTGAAATTGTATAATGACACATTTAGAATTATCCGTGGGATTTAAAATTGATTTGAATAGAATCTTTAGTAAATATTTCGATTAACGTAAAAATTATCAATCTTTGGGATCAATTTGAAAGAATATAACTCGTTGTCGGCACTTGCGAATATCCCATTGAAGTATGAGCCACATCAATCCGATAGATCGGGTCTTTCATTAAACTCACGGTTTGATTAAGTGCGGGAATAACAGTCGAATAAATCCAAAAGGAAGTTTTTCATATAGGCATGGATTTAAAAATAAAAACTAGTATAGCTCACGTTTGAGAAAGAAGTTCAATTAAAGCGCGAGGGATTTCTTTGAAATCATTAACCGCATAGAACTTTCCGCCTCCCGCTTTCGCGATCTCTTTACACATCTCAATTCCTCTATCCGCATCGTTATCAGGGGGCATTCCAATCACGTGGAGTTTAGGAAATTTTCTGGCAAGCTTTATGGGATTTTCGCCTCTGTTATAATTTCCGTCCGAAATCAATATCCCGAACTGATTTTTAGCTTTTCGCTTCACTTTTTGTAATTGTTTGAGCCCTTTATCAAGGCCTATGTGAATATTTGTAAACCCAACTGCCTCTGAATCCAGTATCTCATCGACAATCTTCTCCACTTCTTTTTCCTCTTTCATATCCTTCAAGACCATTGCAGTCGAATTAAATAGGATAATTGAGAAATCTTCTTTTTCCATATTGTATGCAAGAACAGAAGTAGTAAGAGCAGCATTAAGGAGAAGTCTGCCATACATACTTCCGCTCGTATCGAGCACTAAAGCCACTTTTCTTTTTTCTCTCTGTCGCTTTATTCCGTAAATATCTTGATAATTAAGCGTTTTTTCACGAATCTTTAGCGGATTGTGCTGTATGGTTTCATCTAAATCGAAATCAGCCATTCCTAAATGGTAATATGGCACTGTTTTCTTTTTATATCCACGTAATCCCCGACTTGTGATTTTAAGGGACGTGCGAAGAATACTCTGTCGGGCTAAACGGCGAAAAATCCGTTTATATTTTTCAGAAATAGGACGCCGGATAAAAAAGTAGATCTCAGGCATAACCTCGGGCGCCTCTTCTGCTTTTTCTGAAAAAAATTCCACACCTTCCCGACAGTCTAATGCATCGGTTGCGGCATATACATTGGATTTAAGCATCCCGCGGATCGCTTCTAAGTTTTTATGTTCAATAGCTAAATAGGTTAGATCTTTTATTTCTTTGTAATCAAGACTGTGGGCCATATGCTCGTAATAATCGGGTTTTTTCTTCTTTTTTTTGATTATTTCATATTTTAAAATCTCCTTATCGGTTGGAACCATTGTTTTTTTGACTTGTAAGCGCTTAGCCTTCTCCTCCTCCTCGGTGTCGACCTCAGAGAAATCATCGATTATTAAAAATCCGAATTGTTTAGCACTGCCAGAACAATTTCAGAGATTACCTCTGGTTTAGTCCGTGAGATGCCATCCTCGAGCTCTATTTTATTATATAACGCCATGATCGCCGCCTCAACCCAGTTCTTAGAGCTCTTGATATCATCATGCTGATTCATGATCGCCGCTAAATCGATCCCACCACGAATGGAACTGCCTCTGCGAATAGAGGTATTATTTCGGGTTTGGTGAATAATCCTTTGAGACAGCATCGCCAAATCATCCGCATTTCCGCTATTTAATTCCGCTTCCTGAATAATGATTTGTCGCTCTTCTTCAGGTTTCTGATAATCCAACTTAATCCAGACGAATCTGTCCTTTATAGCTTCTCCCAAAACCGTGACTCCGATATGAGCTGATGGATTTAGGGTCGCGATGGTGAAGAAATCCTTCGAGGCATGAATGGTTTTAAGTTTCGGAATTTTCAAAATCTTCTCATCTAATGCAGTCAGAAGTGCATTTTGAGTAATCTCTGGCATCCGATTAATTTCATTGATAAAAAGACAGCCTCCATCGAGCATGGCAGAAGCTAAAGGTCCATATCGATAGGAATCCTCGACATATCCCTTTGAAATTACTAACGGAGGGTCCCAATAGCCGACGAGGTTATGAGTTAACGTATCTTCACTACAATCGATACGGTAAAAATCAGCATCAAAATAAGACGCAACTCCACGCGCAAGCGTGGTCTTACCAACACCAACTTCACCCTCAATCAAGATATTTTTGCCGATAGAATGTGCCAGAATAATCTTTTTTAATTCATCTTCTCTTCCGATGATTGAAAATTTTTCTTGTATTTCCTTAATGGCTTCAACAGATTTGACCATATTTCCCACATTTTTTTAAATGAAGCATCTCAAAAAAAATTGATTTATATGTTTTATAGAATCACAATTTTTTATACTCTATTCAATATTTTAGGTTGATTAAATAATAATAGTGAGAGAGATTTATCTTTTAATAGAAAAATACCAATAATTAATATTGAAATCTTGAAAGAAACTAAAATAAAAATGAACAAATTTCGTGAAATTAATTGCAATAAAAATGTAGAAGCATTGATTAAGGATTATTTGGGAGATCTTAACATTATATTTTAATGTGGATTATGATATTGTTTGGGAAGTATTAAAAACCAAAATACCTATGCTCGAAAGGAAAATTAATGAGTTACTCTCTCATGAAAAGGAGACAGTCGATTAAAAATTCCATTGAATAAAAATAATGTAAATCTATGGAAATTATTAACTCGAAATAGTTAGATCAGCTTGGTAGAATTTTTACTATTACTTTTTCTCCAGCTTTTATCCCTTCTTGCTCTTTTGAGATTTCTACGATTCCATCACTTTTAGTTAGTGAAGTTATAATCCCGGAACCCTTTAATCGAACTGAACTTGCAATAATCTTATCTTCCTCTTTCCGTTCCAATTGAACCCTTAAGTAATGGAGATATCCCATTCGAGACACCGGTATATCTTTATCCATCTCGGCGATGAGCTCTTTCCTGGGATCGGTATTTTTAGCATCCATCATCTTACGGAGTGCGGGACCTGCAAATTTAATAAACCCTACATATGCTGCGACGGGAGTACCGGGCAAGCAGAATATTAACTTATCGTTCTTATGCGCCATTAAGATTGGCTCTCCAGGTCGCATGGCAACGCCGTGAGTAAGAATTTCCGCATGATCATTGACTACTTCGGGAAGATAATCTTGCGTACCGACAGACGTGCCACCTGTAAATAGTACGATATCTGAATTTTTCAGAGCCTCATTTAAATTTTGAATAATAATAGATTTATCGTCCTTAAGTGTAGTTTCCAAAACAACTTCTCCACCATAGGTTCGAACTAAGTTGGCGATCATTGGAGTGTTGGAATTATAAATCTGGCTTTTCCCTAAGGGGTTGCCAATCTCGACTAATTCATCACCTGTAGCAAACACAGATATGTTCGGTTTCTTCCGAACCTCGATCTTATCTATTCCTTGGGAACAGAGGAGGGCTATATGTTCCGCTTTTAGTTCCGTGCCTTTCTCGAGAATTACATTACCTTTTTGAATATCCTCTCCCTCTTTTGCCACGTTTTTACCGGGGGCCACGGGATTAAAAATACTAATCTTATCATTCTCGTCAATATCTGTGTCTTCAATCTTGACTACGGCATCCGCTCCGTTGGGAATCATTGCGCCGGTGGAAATACGTATAGCTTCGCCTTTTTTAAGTTCCAAATCGGAATCCTCTCCAATTTCTATTTTCCCAACTTTTTTGACATATTTCGGATTACTTGTAGACGCTCCGAAGGTATCTTCAGCAAACACGGCATAGCCATCCATGGCTGATTTATCAAACCCAGGTACATTTATTTGACTCTTTATATCATCAGAAATGATCCGGTTTAAAGCCTTCGGTGTCTCAATGCTCTCGCCCTCTAGAAATTTTATGTTGGAAAACAATTTTTCTAAGGCATCTTCTACAGATGTGAGTTTCGCAAATCCTATTTTTCTAAGTCGCTCGACCATACTCCTCACTCTTTTTTGGTAATTAAATATGACATATGGGCCAGTTCAGGTAAAATGAGATCACTTAATGCCAACTTAACCGCATTAGGAGATCCGGGCAACAAAAATACTGCCTTATTGCCGATTTTGCCGCCAATCGCCCTTGAAAGCATCGCAGATGAGCCAATCTCTTTATATGAGAGATATCGAAACAATTCCCCAAATCCGGGAATGATCTTTTCGAATTTTGGCTTAATTGTCTCATAGGTGATATCTTTTGGTGATAATCCCGTACCTCCGCTATAGATGATAGCATCAATATTCTTATCTTCTAAATAGTCGATTAAAGCGGCCTCAACATGATCCGCTGAATCCGGAATAATCATAGTTTCTTTGAGCGAGATTTTTGCTTCTTTATAGAGTAGTTCTTGAACCAAAGGGATGGTCTCATCAGTAGTTTCCTTTTGGGTTTCCAATTCTTCGAACCTCGAAGTGCTGACAATAATGAGCGCAATTCTCAATTTTTTCTTCTTATCCGCCTCATGCTTATGTTCTTCATGTACTTTCATAATTTTTTGATCAACCTCTAAACGAAGTAATTAATATGTATAAAAGACTTTTTTGTCTCCTTTTTCTACTATTTCTTCTAATTCTTCAATTTCAATGTAGCCATCCGAATAGAACAAGGTGCTGATGGCTTCTGAGCCCGTTTTGATAGGGAAGATCTTCCGCACGCCGTCAACATCCCTCAACTCGACCGCCTTAAAATGATATCTCCCTATAGGGCTGTAAATCCGTTCCCCGAGTTCTAATTCTTCTGCATTTTTAGCTCTTAGTGGATATCCCGACAATCGACGTAAAAAATCATCAATGAACACATAGAAACAACTTAAGGCGGAGGTTGGATATCCCGGAAGGATGAAAATAATTTTCTTTTCGAGTTTTGCAAAAATTAGCGGTTTCCCAGGCTTAATCTTGATTCCGTGTACTTGAACTTCGATATTTTCGAAAGTATCTAACACTCGTACGCCTAAATCACCTTCACCCTTTGAAGTCCCGCCAGATAAAATCACAATATCGTTTTCTTTGAGACCTTGATCGATTCTATGCTTCAATTCCTCAAAATGATCCTTCACAATTCCAAGGTAATCTACTTCCGAACCTGTATTTGATATCGCTTGTTTTAACACAATTGAATTGATGTCGTAGATCTGTCCAACCTCTAATTCTGAAACTTTATGAGTCACAAGTTCGCTCCCAGTACTCATTAAGCTTATTTTCGGTTTTTGGTATACCGGGACAGTCGTAATTCCACATGCCGCGAGAATCCCCATCGTAGGAAGGTCAATTAGAGTGTTCTTTTCTATTATTATATCTCCCCTATTCACATCGTGTCCAATCTCTACTATATGAGTTGTAGGGGTGACTGCTTTCGATATGAGAATTTTGTCATCTTTCTTTTCGGAATATTCCACCATAACCACTGCATCCGCCCCTTCGGGAATTGCAGCACCAGTAGCGACATATGCGCATTGTCCTTCTTTTAGCGATTTTTGTGGGATATCACCCGCTTCAATAACCTCAACTTGCGTGAGTGGAATCAAATTATCCTCTTCCGCCCCGAATGTATCTTGTGCTCGTACCGCAAACCCATCCATACGAGATTTACGAAAATGCGGCACATCAATTGGGCTTTTGATATCTTCTGCTATCTTTCTGTTAAAGCTCTGTTCTAAATCAAGCTGTTCGACTCCCAATTCTAATGCAGGTAATTCTTTTAGAAGAGTTCTAAATTTATCCACAGAAATAGTTTTTAAAAATTTAATCTTGAATCGCCTTAAACGTTCTATTTAGAATATATTTGACAAATAGATTTATATCTTCTACTTATAATATATTAAGATCTTGGGATTTTAATGAGTCCATTCTGAAGAACCATCTAAGAGCTCTTCTCGTTTCCATACTTCGATTTCGGATTTATAACGCTCCACTGCCGTCCTTAGAGCTTCAAAACCCTCATCTCGATGAGCAGATGCGACTACAACATACACCAGATCCTCGGAGATATCAAATTTTCCCTTTAGATGAATAATCTTTATATCAATAATTCCTTCCATTTGCGTAATCTCGCTACAAATTTTTTCGATTGATTCGTTTGCTAACTCGGTGTAGGCATCAATGGTAAGACCCTCTACAGGTTGACCGTCTTTTGCGGTCTCTCGAACAATTCCATTGAAGGATAATATTGAACCCGCTTTCTTTATTTCTTTGTTGGTCTTGATTGCCTCAATAATCATCGGAAAATTTACCTCACCTTTCTGATAAATTCCTGATTCAATTGCTTTGCCTTCTCTACTCATGTTTCTTATTTAACCTCCGGAGACTGGTAATAAAAATGCAACTTTATCTTCATTTTCAAGTTTATATGTATCTATTTCATGGCGATCTATGATAGAGTGATTGATCGCAATCGAGATTGTTTTTTTAATTTCTTGATGATTTGGATCCAAAAGAATTTGTCCAAGTTTCGGATATTTGTCAGTAAGTTGCCTCACTAAGTCCATCAGCGATTTTTTTTCATGCAAATTGAAATGTTCTTTCTCTTTATTCGTGATGCTTTTAAAATCAGCAAAATATAACACTTCAACCAAGTTTACAACACCTCTATTCTAATAATAAGGTTCCCGAGAATGTACAACATGTTTTATAGCATTTCTGAATTGGGCTACAGAACATTCCCCTTGTAGGTCGTCTTTCACATTCTTGCCAGAATCGGCTCGATATAAACACCCGAACACATTTCCATCGCAGCCAACCCGAAGTTTGGTACATCCCATACAAAAATCGTGACCTGGATGAATTGCCTCAATAATCGCGCCATTTGGCAAAAAAATCACCTTACGATTTTGCATTGTCCCTCGGACTTTTACGTCAAACGCCCTGTCTTCGAGTTCATAAATCTTCTCCTCTAAATCGACATGATATCGCTCATAAAATTCTTTTTGTTTTCCCACAGCATCAGATCGTGCATGAAGCTCAATTAATTGTAAAACTACATTATTTTTCGCCGAAAATTCAATCATATTCTCTAATTCAGTGTCGTTTATTCCCTTGAGCACGACATAATTTATTTTAATCGGAATTAATCCTACTTGGGTTGCCTTCTTAATACCTTGTATAACTCTATTTAACCCATCTGAGCCCGTTATTTTTTTATAGCTCTCACGATTCAGAGACGGTAAGGAGACATTAATTCTATCCAATCCCGCATTATGAAGGGCTTCAGCTTTTTCAAGGAGCAAATATCCGTTAGTGGTCATAGAAATATCATCATACAAACCTAAATCTTTGATGCCTTGAACAATTTCGACTATCTCTTCACGACAGAGCGGTTCGCCCCCCGTAAGTTTTATCCGAGACACTTCCAAAACCTCGGCGAGTAAACGAGTTAATTTGATTATTTCATTAACACTGAGCTCATTATTCTTAGGAATAAATCCCTCTTTATCGCAATATATACAATTATATTCGCACTTCTCGGTTACTGAGAGGCGGATATGTTTTATTTCTCTCTCGCATTTATCTTTCATATTTTATTAGGCAGGTTTTTTGATTTTTTGTTCTACTATAATGTCGGTTATTCTTGCGGAAGGATATTGACCATTCTCATCTTTTTCATACATTTTTACTAAATCCCAAATATTCAAGAGTGCCACATTCAGCCCCGTTAAAGCCTCCATTTCTACACCGGTTTTCCAGATACCTTTAACTGTGCATATCACTTTAATTGTATTGGAGTCTATAAATTCAAATTCTATCGAAGTCCCCGTTATCGGAATTGGGTGACATAGCGGAATTAAATCGGGTACCTTTTTAACGGCGTTCGTTCCCGCAATACGCGCGATGGTTATAACATCCCCCTTCTGGACATTGTTGTTTTTGATTCTTTCTATGGTACTCTCTTGTAGGACAATTTTACCAGATGCGCGGGCTTCTCGAATCACAACATTTTTATTAGAAATATCAATCATAACATTGTTTAGGAATTTTTGAACGATATACTACTAAAAACATATCGTCCTATGTTAGAAATTTAAAATTATCTTAAATAATTTGTCTTTATTCATAATAATATTAAGAAAGATAATGATTTTCCAAATTAGCTAAAAACAAAATAAAATGAAGAGATTATTAATACGTATCTGCTCTAAAAGAAAAATAAAATCGTCCTATCACTCATCTATAATAGTTTTATATCAGTCGCTTTAAAGTTAAGATATATATTTGAACCTCTCTCTAATTTTAGCTCTTGAAAAGAGAGTTTGGTAATTGATGCTAATAACTCAATTGAACCTGATTTTGCTAATATATGATATGTGTTTCCTAGTTCACGTATTTCTGTTATTGTAGCATGGATCGAGTTTTGATAGCTAGTTTCAGAGGCTTTTTCCTTTGATAGTCCTATACTTTCTGGCTTTATCAATGCTTTTACCTCTCCATCCGCTTGAGCAGCAACATTTAAGGATATGTTATCTATTTGGATTTCCGTCAATTGTAGCGTTTCATTATATTTGGCAGTGCCAGAAAATACATTTTCATATCCAACAAAAACCGCAGCATACTCGTCTTTGGGAGAGGTGAATATCTCATTAACATCCCCGATTTGAGATATTTTTCCGTCCCTTAATACGGCAATTCTATCAGAAAACTTTATTGCTTCCATCTTGTCGTGTGTTGACATAACAATAGTCTTATTTTTTGTATTTTTAATTTCATTGATAAAATTCTCCAACAATGCAACATTTTTAGGATCGAGATTTGCAGATACCTCATCTAAAAAATATATTTCTGGCTCTAAAACAAAATTCATCGCAATTGCGACTCGTTGCATTTCTCCACCAGAAAGCGAACGCGCATTTTGATCTTCAAATCCATTAAGACCAACTTTGTCTATTATTGCTTTCACTCGTTTATCGATCTCAGATCTCTTAAAATCTCTCACTTTCAAACCATAGGAAATATTATTATATACTGACGTATCTAAAACTACGGGTTTTTGTCGAACAAAGGAAAAGTTTCTACGCACCATTACCTTTTCATACTTACTTAATGCGGTGATATCCTTATCCCTATAAATTACTTGTCCTTCGGTGGGAGGGATTAATAGTCCCATGATACTTAATAGCGTACTCTTGCCACTTCCATTAGGCCCAATTATGGTAAAACATTCACCTTTTCTTACCGAAAAATTAATATCAGAAAGGACGGGCTGAGAAGATTCACTATTTGAGTTAAAGGTTTTACTTAAATTATTCACTTGAATTATACTCAATTTAATCCTCTCTGGTTTGTAGGTAGGTTAATGCATAATTTAATATGAATGTAATAAGTATTAGAATTGAACCTAAAGCTATAGCCATTCCAAATTGACCCATTCTGGTATTTAACACTATTGCTGTTGTAAATGTTCTCGTATATCCCTCGATATTACCTCCTACAAGCAAAACTGCGCCTACTTCCGAAATAATTTGCCCGAAACCGACTAATATCCCCGCAATTATTGATCTTCTCGATTCTTTTATCAGTTGCCACCAAAGTTGGGTTTCTGTGGCCCCTAAGGAAATAACGGTCTGTTTTAGATTTGGGTCTATGCTTTCTATGGCTGCTTTTGTTGTACCAGTAACAATTGGGGTTGCTAAAAACATTTGAGCTACAATCATTGCTGTGGGTGAATATAACAACCCAAGATTCCCAAGAGGCCCACTTCGCGAAAGAAGGAAAAAAACGATGAGCCCCATAACAACTGGTGGAAACCCCATAAAGGTATTGATAATGTTGGTAAGAAAGGATTTCCCCCTAAACTTTCTCAGTCCGATAAAAGAGCCTATCGGAATTCCCATTAGTGATGCGAAAAAAATAGAAGTTAATGAAACTCTTATGGAAAGCCACATTATCCCCCAAACTTGACTATCAAATGTAAATAATAAGATAAACGCTTGAACAATTCCTTCAATTAAGTCATTTCCCATTTTTGATCCTTTTTTTAAGTTTTGTTTGGTAGAAAATATATTATAATAATTTAAAAAAAAATTTAGACTAATTTAATTATGCTTGCTTTTTATTTAGGCATTTAAGGAGCGGGTTGAGTGAATCCACCGTTATATCTGGTCCAAAAGTCAATCTCTTCTTGAGTCGTCGGGCAATCATGAGTATGATTACAAATTCCAAAACATGGAGTAAAAAGTACCTCTCCACTAACAGTATAATTTCCAATCATGTTTTGACCCTTTTGTGAAACTAAAAACGCGGTTAATTTAAGAGCAAAGGTGTATTTTACATGTGAATGAGTCCACGGATCTATTGGGATTGCCCCATATGGATTCAGCAATTCTACTTCTGTGCTATTATAAACCAATATTAAATCTAGATTCGCCTTCGTGGATAGCCAAGTACCTCTGTCTGCTAAAGTATAACCATTACCTTCAGGATCTTGATCTGTAAAGACAAGAGTATCTCCCATTCCCGCTCCATGTGCCTCATACCATGTATTTTCAGGAATATTAATTTCAGCTGTATAATCATACCCTGCTGCAGCCCATAAAGCTTTTTCTTTTGTATGAGTCCCTGAATCATCTCCACGCGAATGAAAGGTTGTATTTCCCTCATCACCGCCGTTATAAATTCTTTTGAATGCATCGGTTATATTGATGCTTGGGTCTAAAACTCCAGCAGGATCACTATCTGGTCCAACAAGAACGAAATCATTATACATCACACAAGTTCTATGGATTCCATATTTTTCTGCAACAAATTGGTCCTCACGTGAGCGTGCATGAACGAGGATCATATCACAGTTTCCTTGCCGACCATTTTCGAGCGCTTGACCTGTCCCAACTGATACGACATCTACTTGAATACCAGTGCTCTCTGTAAACTCAGGAAGTAGAACATCAAGTAATCCAGAATCATAGGTCGATGTGGTTGTTGCTAGGATCATTCTTTGTTCAGAACGAGTAAATTCAAAAACTATAAATCCCGTTGTAATTCCAGCAACCGCTAAAATTGCAATTACTGCTAGAGCTTTTTTGTGGTCAAGGATAAATCCCTTCGCACCTTCTCTGCTTACCATTTTAATATTTTGATTAGGTATTGTTTTCATATTTCTCAACTAAAAGTAATTTTTGTGAAATTTGTATGTATTTTAGTTGATATGTACTTATAAACATAACGCCAATAAATCCTTAATTGAATTTTAAAACAAATTTATTTAGAAATTATCTAATATCCATATTAGGAGTTAATTTAGAATAAATTTTTAAAAATATTATATAATGAAGGGAAAGTTGGTAAAGGAATAATCCTAAAGATATAGAGAGATATAAAACTAAATAATAAAATACAGAAAATAATAAATCCATAATCCTTTTTTTTAAATGGGACTTTCGTGAGGTTTGTACGGGTTTTATAGATACCGAAACAACGATTTTCCATGGAAATTGAAGTAATATGTCCTTTTCGAAGAATAGAGACTAAAGTAGAAATTAATCGTTCCATGACAAAGTTATAGGCTTTTTTGATTGAATTCACCTTTTCGCGACCAAAACCTCTCGCTTTTTGTGCCAGAGCAATTGTTTTTGCCTCCTTTTCGATTAATGGGAGGTAGCGTATTCCCACCATAAAATCAAAACTAAATTTATATGGAATGTTCAAACTCATGAGAGAATAAGCAAAATCTTTCATTAATGTGGTGTTTGTATAAATTATAGAGGATGTAAAAAGCGTGATGACGATCAAAAATGCTTTCATCGCATAATATACCGCCAATCGTCGAATCGGTAAAAATTGCACGCCAAATAGATAAAAGAGCACCTGCTCTTGTTCTTGAGGTATGGCGTTGAAAAATATATTTAGAAAAACGCTAAAGATCATTACAATTATAATGAAGCGTAATTTTTTCGCTAAATTTCGCAGTGAGATTCCACTGGCTAACGCGATTAAGATTATGGATAAAGTTATTACTGCGAAAAGAATTAAGCTTCTAATAAAAAAGATCAAGATTGTGAGAAGTAGCAAAAACACTAATTTGGATAATGGATTTAATTTATGAAGAAGTGAGTCCCCAGGATAGTAGGTAAAAGTGTAGGTTTTGTTATCTAAAAATTCGTTCTTTTTTGGCATTGGATTATCCGTCCTTTTGGCTTAATTGCTGATTAATTTTATCTAATAATAGAATAGGGCCTAAATTCTGGTGTCGCGTGAAATAATTACCGTTCAAGTCGTAATCCCTCAATGTACCATCCTCATTCAGCTCCATAATCTTCTTAGTATATTTTAGGAGTAAATGATAATCATGTGAAGAGATGATAATCGTCTTTCCGCGTTTGTTTTCAATAAATAACGTCTCAATCAATTCCTCGATGGTTTTTTGGTCTTGTCCGATGAAGGGCTCGTCTAATAATATTATATCGGGATTGTAAATAAACACAGAACTTAAGTTCAATCTGCGCTTTTGCCCCCAGCTTAAATTGGAAGGATTTTTATCTGGACTTTCATTTCCAATTAAATTAACCAGTTTAAATAAATAATCATCTTTGATCTGGTCTTCAATATTAAAATTCCGCGGACCGTATAAGAGCTCATCTTTTATCGTGCTCTTGAAGATCATGCTCTCGGGATTCTGAAAAATGAATCCAATTTTTTTCGCATATTCATATTGATCCAAGTCGCTAATATTTTGGTCTTTATAGAATATCTCACCAAAAACGGGCTCATATAATCCCGCAAGTAAGTAGAGCAAAGTCGTTTTGCCCGAACCATTTGGACCAATTAATCCGATAAAATCTCCGTCTTTAATTTTTATCGTAAGATTTTGAATTGCCTTTATGTCTGTATTTGGATATTCGAAACTTAGATTTTTCGTCTCTAGGATTATTCTCTCCTCTTTGGGTTTTCCATTTTGTCCGTTGTCTTGCTCAGATATTTGATCTTTAAGACTTTCAATGTAGAGATTCTCAAATTCAATAATCTCATCAAAATCACTGAATTTATTAAGATGGATTGGCTTTATCTCATTGTCAATAAGAATCTGTTTGAGTTTGTGCAGCTGATTTTTATTTAATGTCTCAATTAATTTGAGAGCCTCCGTAAAAGACGCTGGATGAGCTCTATTTCCATAATGGTCGAAAATATTATATAACCATGGAACACGGACATTACAATTTCTCAATTGGTTAAAATTTTCTCTTAATACCTTATTTACATCCCCCATCAACGCAATTTTTCCGTCATCTCTCAAAATGATAATTTTATCAGCGATATCTATCACTCGGGACAGTCTATGTTCAATTATAACGAGTGTAAGGTTATGATATTTCGATTCAACTAATTTTTTCAACCTGTCTAATAAGAGACTTTCCGAATTCTGGTCTAAAAACGCAATCGGCTCGTCAAGGATTAAGATTTTTGGATCCATTACTAAAAACGAGCTTAGGATCGTAAGTTGCTTTTGACCACCGCTCAACTGGTCTATATCTCGGTCTAAAAGATGCGAAATCCCCATAAATTCTGCGATATTCTTAATTCGATCTTCAATTTCTCCTTCTGGGTATTTAAGATTTTCAAGTCCAAACGCGATCTCGTCTTTTACGGTGAAAGTTACTAGCTGTTCTAATGGATTTTGCTTCACTAATCCAACCGTTTTGCTTAATTCCATAAAATCATAATCCCAGATACTTTTTCCAAATACTTGCACATCTCCCTTGGCAAATCCTTTAATTCTCCACGGGATCATCCCATTCATCGCAAATGATATAGTGGATTTTCCACTTCCGCTCGACCCCGCTAAAATCAAAACCTCCCCTTCTTTTAAATTGAATGATATATTGGAAACTGCTGGCTTCTGGGACCTATCTTTTCCGTAAATAAAGGAAAATTTATCAAAAAAAAGAGAAATATTTGAGTCTGAGATTGATATCTCCACCCGCTAAAATGTTGTTGGAACGCCTGCTTTTATTAAGGTATTCTTAACCGCTCTTCCCAAGACACCAACTATGAGAATACCTGAAATGAAGGCAAATATAAAGGAAAGAATCCATAGGCTCCAATGTAAAAACCATCTTTGATTGATGATCCAAAAAAATGGTGCTTGGAAGAAATTTCCAAAACCTCCAGCAATCCCCCAACCTAATTTAGTTTCACCCTCTCCTAATCTTTCCATCAAAAAAAATCCGAGTGCTAGGAAAAATCCTTCCATTAGATTCACAAAAATAATCAATAATCCCCAAACATCCCCAAATAAAAATTCTAGAAGTCCTTTCGAGAGCATAGTAATCATAATATTAGTTTTTTTTTTTGTAAGACCGTATATGATTGATGCCCAAATGACATGGTGTCCGCTGATTAATTGCGTCCCACCCGTTAAAGGATACCAAACCTTTATTAACAGACTGAATGGAATGAGACTGGATATTATACCTCCCATAACACCAATTATTGTTGAGTAGAGTAAATCTAAATTTGTAAGTTTTCTTAGATTCGTTGAAAAACCAGTTTCTTTGTACATCCCGTTTTTGTTTTTTATAAATTTCTGCTCTTCACTCATATCCATCATCAAGTTTTTTTATTACATAAAAATTGATTTAGTTTATTCGATGATTACTGAAGCCATATATTTTACAGTGTATTGAGAAGAATATTCATCTTCGGGAACTACAGATTGGTCTATTATAGCTCTAATGGGTCCATCTTCGAATAGAGGATATCCATCCTCTAAATATGCTAGGATGACCAATGTAGGATTATTTTGTGCGATCGATAAATTTAACGGTTTTGGTGATTGATAGGCATCTCTTGCTTTAAATAAAAATGTCAGTTCAGAGGGATCTTTAAGTAAAAGATGTTGATTCTGCTCTATTATACTCCATAACGAAACTCCCGTAAATGTATTATAATAGACTCTTTCATATTTATTCTTAATTGTAAAAGTTTTATCTTTAACTTGCTGATAGGGATCGGATGATAATTCGTTTACTGATAATGTAATTTCTCCATTGATTCCATTCCCTTTTATTTGTATTGTATTTGGGTCTTGGAATATATCAACATCTAAAGTAACAATTGCATATATCGTAAGCCAAAAAGATGCAAGACCCACAGCAATCGAGGCAACTAAAATATAAAAATTTCTCGTTTCCATTTCTGATTTAATCTATTTTTTGTCTAATTATATAAATTGAGATTATTATAAGAACTACTATCATTGAACTTGCTATTAAAGTAATAAAGAAGCCAGAAATTAGATTATCTTCACCTAAATCTAAGGCATAGGTCCATGAAATTGCATGATCTTCGTATTGATTATCGTTGAAAAGAGCTAAATTAAACTTATATGCTTTTTTGTCGCCAAACTGTACATCAAAGATCTCTCCCGTAATGAGTTTTCGCTCAATTTCTAAATAATATGACTTATCTGTCTCAGAATAATTATAAGCTGCTTTTATATCTCTTCCAGGCTCACTAGGACTAATCCATCCCTCATCATCAAAACAGTCATCTAATACGTAATGAACCTCTCCTCGACTATTCAGATCATCATAATTCCATCTCCACGCATCAACTCTCCCTCCACCCATATTAGCTGTATTCATATCATTCTGTGCATAATAAGCGGAAAAATTTGGAGCATTGATATTCCAACAAAAGGCCAATCCATCCTTGAAATTACCATCCTCAAATTCCGGAGTAGAATCTTCCCATATACATAAAATATATATGTAATTATCATTCATTATAAAGGTGATATTTAAGTTATGAATCTCGGGAATTTCTGTTCCTATCTTCCTTTCGGATAATTTAATAAGCATATTTCCCTTTTGATTTGATTCTTTCTTCCAAAAATTTTCAGTGGGATTTCCATCCAAAATAATATTAGCATCTGAATCGAGGGGAACATCGATATAAACAATTTCATGTTCATGTGCGCAATCCCCTTCACCATAATATGCATATGATGTTTCAACTACCGAGAGAATAAAGAATAAGCCTAAAAGAAACAAGGAGATATATCTAATGAATTCTTTTTTTTCCATTTTTTTAAAGGGTTTTTTTCTCTATCATATGATTAATTTTTTAATAATGAACAAAAGCTAAAAAAAAATATTAATAGATATTGTTTTTAGGTATTTTTAAAATAATTGCCTCATCAGGTATTGTCTTCTACAACGAATCTATCCCAGTATCCTGTTTTTTGGGTATTTTTATTACCAAGGGCATCAAAAACCGTCAAGGTGATAGTATATGTACCAGGTGTATCAAAAGTAATTACAGGATGCTTCTCAGTTGAGTTATATGAAGTACTTGAAGAATTGAACCACCATTGAAAGTCTAATGTTGAATTAAATACTGCACTGCCCGTCCAGTTAAACTGTATTGAGTCCGATACATTTAAGGTTGGAGTTGCATCTTTACCACTTCCTACAAAGGTGACGTTTGAGTCCCAATAGGCTAATACTGTATAGATTTCGATAGAGGAAATATATTTAACTTGAGCGCCTCTATCTTGACCCCCTGCAAAAACTTTATATGGACCACTTAACATCCCAAGCTTTTTTCTAGCAGGCCAAGGTGGGTTCGTATCTCCAGATTGGGTATCAATCTCCCCATGAAGTTGGTGAGCATAAGCAAGTAACAATGGTTTACCCCCAAGTTCTGCGGGTAAAGGATCCCCATCGTAAGTATCAGTTTCATTTACATAGGACCAATATTCCGAATCATATTCTAATCCGTCATAAACTTCACTTGTTTTCCAGCCTCTCCGCCCTCCTGTATAATCAGTCCTACCTGTTGGTGTTGCCCAACCATCTGCTGATCTTCCTTTAAGTTCAAAATAAACAGATTCGTTAAGATCTAACCAATCACAAATACGAGATATGTTCATTCCCCAATAACTTCTATTAATGCTCCAATCATCAGTCCGATCATAGGCATAATATGGAATAGTATCTGTATAACTGGTTATATTTTGGGGTTGTAATTCGTAAACCACATTCCCATCTACCTTAATAGGTAAAGTCCAATTGTTCAGAACATTAACCTCATCTAATTCCTTAATTGTATTCATACCTTCTCCAACAAGCGCAAAATCTCCCCACTCAGATAAAGGAGAATCTCTCAACCATTCTTTATTTACTGCGATGGCGATTAAAATATCTTCTTCACCATCTTCAAGTTTTTCAATTATTTGCTTTGCCGAAGTTGTGAATTTAGCTTGTTGACCGTAATCATCTTTTTTACCAAGGAACTCTATATCACCTGGAAAATGCGTATTTAGATGAAATAATAGGTCTGTGATAGCTATTCCGGCAATATACATTCCAGAATCAGGATCCACTATAGTTCTGACTTCAATTCCCCCTTCCCAAGAGTACTCCCCATTGACTTCTAGACTTCTAACGGCATCTAATATTTCTTCCAGTGATACTTGTATATCGCTATCCGTTTGATTATTAAATGTGAAATATGAAGCATTTGGTGCACTACTCCAATCATCAGGAAGTGCTGAATCGTAGACTATCGGTTGATCGGGTCCCCCCGGAGTAGTGGTAGTTGGAGGATTTATTAAGATAAATCCTAAGCCACCTGATAATCCTACTATGGCAATTATTAAAACTCCAATAATTCCATCTTTTGTTTCCATTTTTTTCACTAAAAATTTGTATATAAATTCTAGAAATAATAGGGTAGAGAAATTTAAAAATGTTATGTATAAATGAACATAATGCTTTAATTTAGGTCAGAATATTACAAAACTTTAGAAAATTTCCAAATTAGAGAAAAACATCTTTTTATAGTGATATTTTTAGAGATAAGATTCAAATAGAGAACCACCTAGATTACTAATTTAATAAGAAAATTAATTAATCTCGTTATGTTAACAAATTCATAAGGATTAATTAGACTAATTGGATATTTTTCTATATTAAAACCTCATTCATTCGTAAAAATGTACAATAAGTGTCCTAAAGCATTCTTAAAAAAGAGAATTTTCTTATCAATAACAATAATTTTGCTCATACTACTTTTATTTTCAAAAAAAGGATATTCTACTCCCGATGATGATCCAAACGATAATTGTCATATTTCGGGTGAATATCATATTAAAACAGAATCTGCTACATCTATAACCGTAGATCCGAATCAAAACTTTACAATAAAAATGGAAGGTGGAGGAACAGGTGCCATTCTAGAATTTAATAGTATTTCAGTTGATAATAATAAATTTACTGCACATCCCTCGGATTATATACCAGATAATTCAATTTATGATGGAAATGGCACAGCAAATAGCATATCCGTAAATTTTACGATAACGAGTCCCAAACAGAGGGGTATTTATGATATCTTATTTTATGTGAGAAGTCCTGAAGGGATTCACGATGGAACGGGCAAGCCTTATATTGCTTATATCGTATTTAATATCATTGTTGATCAAGCAAGTATTTTTGATTATATTGCACGATTTTTTGGCGCTCTGTTAGATCATTATAATATCTATTTGGGAGCGATTGCTATAGTTTCTTTATCAATAGCGACGATCGTATCAGAAATTGATTATAGAAAGTATATTAAAACGCATGGGAGGCTTTCGGCATTTGCTTTAGTTCTGTCATCTATAAATCTTATTTCTATTATCCCAGAATCAATTGATTTGATCGTATTTTGGACAACTACATTATTCGTGGATATATGGCATCTTATTCATATAGTTTTGGGTTCGGTAGGTTTTGTTGCTTGTGTATATGGCGCATTAAAGGGTTTGAGCGGGATACGACATAGACCTTCAGGATATATAGCATTGGGATCTTGGGGATTTAACTTTATATTTGGAATTATTTATTGGGGTGTAGGACTTGTTTAAGAAATCACAAAAATATATACCTGAAAAACCTGATTTCAAGAGTTTCAAAAAAGAATTAGAATCTTTAAATCCAATAGAATTTTCAGAATCATTAATTGAACGTATTAGTGTCAGCGGAGATTTATCTGGTATTCCATTCTACCACTGGCGCTGGAAAGAAGATTACATTGCCCGAATAGTTATTTGGCCGAAAAGTGCAGATCAAATTAAAATAATAGTTAATTTAGCAATCCAATATAATGTTCCAATTACGATTAGGGGTGGAGGAACAGGATATTATGGTTCCAGTGTACCTTCAATGGGAGATGTTGTATTAGATTTAAAAACCCTCAATAAATTTGAATTAAATAAAAACAGAAATACTCTTACTGCTCAAGCCGGTGTGAATCTGGGAAAATTAGTGGAATATTTAGACGAAGAAAATTTAGAAATCCCTTCCATTTCTTCTAGCGCTCTTTCTGCTACAATAGGTGGGTGGCTAAATACAAAAGGATCAATTGGAATTGGTACTTTAAAGCATAATAGTTTTTCAAAACACATTCTTGAGTTAAAAGTTATTAGTCCTAGTGAAGGTCTGAAACACCTCAAAAGCCCAGAGGAATTTAATGTATTTATTGGCACATATGGATTATTTGCTATCATAATAGAAGTCACTTTTAAATTGAGTAAAAAACGTCAAAAAATTTCTTTATTATATGGATTTAAAGAATTTACAAATCTAGTAGATTTTATTGAGAAATTTAAGGAAAAGGAAGAGATTTATTATCTTAGTTTTTTTGATAGAAATTATTTTCAAAAATTGTATGATACTGCAAATTTTGAGTACTATTGCCTTTTGGTAATTGAAAATGAAAGACTAAGAGAAGATATTCAAAAGATCATCTCATCTAGTAACCAAAAATATGATATAGTATCAATTGAAGATGATATCTCCAATGAAATGTGGCAAAATATTTTGAAAGATGAGATGCGCTTAAAGAAAGATATACCAGTTTTAATGTTGCAGAGTTTTTTAATCAAAATTAAATATACAGCAATAATTTTAACAAGATTCAGAGAATTATCTAAACAGAGAAATTTAAATGAAGGTTTTATTGGGGTTTTAGGGAACAAAAATGAAGTAAGATTAGTCTTATTTACCTTCACCAATAATGATTTTATAGTTCATTTCCTTTCAAGTAAAGGCATATTGCATCGAATTGTAAAATTTGCATATCAAAATAATCTGGGTGAATTATATGATTATGGATTATATAATAGCATCTATTTGGATAAATTCGAGCCAAAAAAGAAAGAAAAACTAATAACACAAAAAAAGCAATATGATCCTCAATATATTTTAAACCCCAATAAGCTTATAAATTCGTTTACTTCATACAGACGTATCAACAGTATTTTTGAATTAAACTTGTTTTGGAGGAAAATGGCTGTAAAACTGGGTATGGAAAAAATATTTCCAATATTTGAGAATAAAGTTGAATAAAACGAATTAAATTAAGATTATGGGTTGAGAATGGTGATTAAAAAAAAACTAAAGATTTCTGATTATGAGGATTATATCAAATTATGCAGTAATTGTTCAATGTGTAGAGAAGTCTGCCCCACTTATTTAATTTCAAGAAAGGAAAGCAAATTTGCTGGTGGGAGAATGAGAATTTTACGAACTTTTATTGAAGAGGGCTTAAAATTTTCGGGAGATTTTATTGAAATGATCGCTTTTTGTACAACTTGTAAACGATGCGAAGAAATATGTCCTATTGAATTAGATTATGTAGAAATTCTCGAAAAGATACGTAAAGACATTATTAATAAGGCGAAGAGAACAATTGACAAACAAAATAAATTTATTCCTTATTTAGTCGAGAATAAAAATCCTTATGGAGAACCACAGCAAAATAGAATGATATGGATGAATAAGGAGTTAAATATTACATCTTCAGGCAAATATGCATATTTCGTAGGCTGTACATCATCCTATAGAGCTAAAGAATGCGCTATCAATACGGCGAAGATTTTATCTAAAATACTAAAAGAGGGATTTGTATTATTAAAGGAAGATGAATATTGTTGCGGAAGCCCTTATTTGAGAACTGGATTAGTGGATTTAACTTTTAGTTATGAAAATCAGTTAATTGAATTTCACTTGGAAGATTATATCAAACAAAACATCAATACTCTTAAGGAAAGGGGAGTTAAAAAAATTATTTTTAATTGTGCTGGTTGCTATAAAACAGCTAAAAATGATTGGGGTAAATTTACAGAGTCACAACTACCCTTTCAACTTATTCATTTATCAGAATTTATAGTTGATAAATTAAAAAAAAAAGAAATTGATTTTAAAAAATGGCCAAAAAAAATTACTTACCACGATCCTTGTCATTTAGGACGGCATATGGGAATTTATGATGAACCAAGGAAGATTTTAAATGCCATCCCTGCCGTCAAATTGATAGAAATGGAACATACTAGACAGGAAGCTATATGTTGTGGGGCTGGAGGGGGTTTTAAAGCAGGTTTTCCAGAGGATTCATTAGAAATAGCGAAAATCCGTATTAAAGAGGCGCTCAAAACAGGAGCAGAAATAATTGCTACTTCTTGTGTATTTTGTAAGAATCAACTCAACTTAGCTATACAAAAAATGAATAAAGAGATAAAAGTATTGAATATTGAAGACATTGTTGCTGATCGAATTCAATAGATTAGAAATATTTCCCAAAAATAGCCAAAAAAATAAGCCATAAAATTTTTTCACATAATAATTTTATATTAATTGTGATGTAAATTTTTGAAGAACCGACATAGGCATTTAACTAAAGATTCACACATCCAATTGTGATTATTCTGAGTATACAAAAGCCGGTGGAGATTTATCGGAAATATAAGGATGGTGCTTTAAAGGAAACGACAGCATTAGATTTATTACGTTCATATATCGAACATAGTAATAACCCAGATATAAGAAGTAAGAGCCTCGAGATCATTCAGAAAATAGATGTTAAAAATATAAATCTCTTTCTATTACTTGAAAACATTCTAATTTCGGATTCGGATAGAAATCTGAGAAGGCTTAGTGCTGAAATGATCGTGAAAACCTATTTAAAAAAAGGCTTAACCGCCTTAAGATGGGCTTTGCGAATGGAATCATCCCCAGACTTTTTTTACAGCATATTTGAACTTTTAAAGCAAAGAGATACAGAATTGACTCGTTCATTTGTCATCAGAGAAATTAAAGAAATCCTCAAAAGGAGAGATATCTATCCCATTCACTATTATATAGGAGAATTAAGAACTATATTTTCCAAAACCGATTATACAGAGTTCTCCCTAAATCAATTAATATCCATGCTCCACAATTTCAAGTTTATTGACCATCTGTTGAAGAGGAATGAAATCGCTTTTTATGAGGTAAAAGAGGGATTTATTTCAAAACTAAGTTTATATCCCATCAAGAGAAAAAGATTAAGCGAGATAAACGGCTTAAAAGAGTTAACAAGCTTAGAGGGGTTAGGAATTTCGGGCGAAATAGAGCTTGACTGTCTGAATAAATTTAAAGAGCTGAGAACTCTTGTCATCGAGAATAATCCCCACATGGAATTAGAAATCATTAAGAACTTTACCAAATTGGAGATACTTGTAATTAGCGGATGTAAATTAAAGCAGATCAATCACTTGGAAAATCTACAAAATTTAAAACGAGTGGATTTCGAGTATAACAATCTGAGAAAAATACAAGGGTTAGACCATCTCTCAAAATTGGAGATATTAATCTTGAAATGCAATCTTATTTCCGAGATAGATGGGTTAGACAATCTCCGTAATTTAAAGGAGCTCCACCTACAATATAATCTTGTCTCAAAGATTAAGGGATTACCTCATCTCCAAAATTTAGAAGTTCTAAATTTGGAATGGAATAATATTTCGAAGATAGAAGGGCTTAGTAAGCTAAAGAATTTATATTTTCTTAATCTCAAGTTCAATGCGATACATAACATCAGCGGATTGAATAAATTGAATAAACTAAAGAATCTTGAGTACCTCAATCTGGAAAATAATCCTTTTAATGATATAAGAAGCTTAAGAAAACTCGGAAAGTTACGACGTCTTTCTCTTAAAACCAAGACTATATCTAAAAAGAAGGTAAGAAAATTCTTTCAGAGCCTTAAATCCTAATAAAGACATAATACCATTTTTGCTTTTTATTCTTGATTTTCTTATCAATACCAAGAAAACCTTGAGACTAACTATTTAGAGGTGAGATCTAAATTAAAGGAGGAGAGAGTCTTAATAATAAAGTTCATTGAGAAAAATGGAGGGGAATGGAAAATTTTTATGAAAAATGATGATATGAATTCCCTCTGTGATAAGCATCAAAAAATCATGGTAAAAGAATTAATTAAGGAAGGTTATGAAAAATAAATTGAGTAAAATTTGAGTATCAAAAAAAATTAAAAATAAAACATGTAAGTATGGTTATACCATTGTAATCTGGTTCGTGTCTTCGTTCAGATTGATGATCCCCTTTACCGCTAACTGTTTAATCGTTCTAACGGCCATGATAGGAGGTACGTCGAGTTGCTTTTTGAGGTCGTCCATATTTGCTTGCCCCCCTTCGGACATAATACTAGCAAGGATATCCACTTCAGGGATATTTTCATCAGAGTTTTCAATCAAGAATGAGCTGAAGAAATGCTCTTGCTTCACCCTATCGAGTTTTTTCTCCAATTCTTCCATTTTTTCATCGGAGTAGCTGGATTTCAGTTCTTTTTCCTTCTGTTCATTGTCAAGTTTCTTTTGATCTAATTCTGCTTTTTGCTGCTCTTTTTCTTGAATTTTCTCATTGACAGAGTTCAAATTTGAGGTCAAGGTCTGTAATTCAAATTCAGGCTTTTTAAGTTCATTTGTATTGCGTTCCAAAGTACTTTTTAAGTCAAGAATTTTTGTATTTAATTCCTCCTTCTTCGCTTTCAAATCTCCGATTTGTTTATCCAATTCATTTGATTCGGTTTTCAATTCAGTTAGCTCGGAATTTTGTTGACGAATGGTCTCAGCCAACTTCTCAACCTCTTCTTGCTCCGCTTTCATATTCTTCCAGATGTTGCTCACATTCTGGATAATCTCATCAAAATTTTTCTGTAAGGAGCGTTGATACGTATCAAAGACGTTTTCAAATTGTTCAATCAAGCTCAGAATTTCTTTAGGAGAACTCATTTGAAATCCACCTCCTCTAGTAGTTTAACAGTTCCAGCTTCCTCATTATATTCAATGGGTCCATTCTGCTGAACCATCTTTTTCAAGATTTTATCGGCTTTATCTTCTCGTAAATCTATCGCGACAAGAATATTCTTCAACTCTAACGCAGCGTCTTTTTGGAGTGCCTTGATCAACTTAATCTGATCAGATTGAATATAATCCTTCTGAATCAACAAATTCATTGCCTCCACTCGGTTTTCATAATTCTCTACGAATGCTTGTCGATTGAGATATGTATCTTCGAGCTCACTTTGTAATTTGGCGATTTTTTCATCAAATTTATCTTGTTCAATTTTCAGTTCTGCGATGGTTTCTTCCAATTCTTTCAAACGATCGCTCCTCGAATTATATTCATTGGTTTTACTCTTAATTTCTTCACGAACTTCTGTGAGCTTATTTTGAACTTGTTGTATCTTATCCAAATATTCTTGACGTTTAGCATTAAGATCGTCAATATCTTCATTTAATTTAACGATGTCTCGCTTGTTTTGAGTTATTTTATTTTTTAAGGAGGTAATTTCATCGGAGTTAGATTCAATCGTGTTTAAATCGGCCGTTTTTTCTGCTTCAAAGGCTTCTACCGTTTCCAATAATTTATTAGGTTGGTCTGTTAGTTTGGGAATCGAATCTGAATTGATACCTTTTATTTCATCTACTAATAAGAGAATTTTCTTAATAGCGGTTTTTGAATCAGTTATATTTCCACTCATTTTTTTTGGATCTTGTTAATTTTCTATATTAATAATTTTATGGTGATGAGGATATAAAACATTTAGTGCTTAAGGTAAATATTTGTTCAGTTTTAAAATTTTGATATGGATTATATGATTGTGTAAATAGATCATGGGTTAAGTCTTTAAAAGTTGCTTGTAATATTGTTTAGAATTCGTTTTTTATCTAGTTTCCCAACATTTAACCCCCGTCGCTTAATAACGATATTCAGGTTGTTTATCAATGCTTCCGCGAAATAACTGAAGGAAAATGTAAAATCATTATTTATTTTATAATAGTGTTTTAAAAACTCATTCATCAATTCAATTTTATGATATGGCTCGTCTAGTTCAAATAAACCGGGTTTAGTATCAATAAGAGAACAACAAATCCACGCAAGATCATCTATATGGTTCCCTTCATACGCTTCCTCAAAATCTAGTCCATAGACCATTTTATTGTCCATTTGAATGATAAAATCCCGAAGACGCGTATCTCCCTTGTTAAGTACGATTGTTTTCTCCAAATCTTTATGAGTGATAATATTGCGCTTATGAAGGTCAGTGAGCCAGCTGGCAAGCATATCTATACTTTTAATAATTTTTTTGCGCATTTCAGACTCAAGCTCAGATATTTCACTTATCTTGTGGAGAGGTTCATTAATAAAATCGCATAAATTAATTCCATCTATTTTCTCAAGCAAAAGGAAAGGTTTTTCATAAGAGATCACAGAGGGGACATCAAGCCCTTGCTTATATAAGTGTGAAAGAGTAGTAAATTCTATATCCGCATTTTTAGTTCGATAGTATTTTAAAATATAGTCTTTCTGAAGAGTGTCTGAAGAATCTTCAACAGAAAGGTCAAAAACTAGATTCTTCTTACTATTCAAGCGCTCGACCTTTATAGTATCGAGATCCCCAACAATTTTAGAAATCTTATCGGGGAGACTCAAAAAAATCATTTTATATCTATGTTCGATGTCCATTTGTATCAGATGTTCACCAAATAGTATATCTCTATTTTTAAGATATAAGAATTGAAATTTTTATATATGCTTATTTATAAATTTATGAGGCACTTAAGTGAACATGTTCGAAATTAGGATTATAAATGGGCAAACTTTATTTTAAGATGTCATTAGATTAAAAAGAGAAAAATATTAAAATAAAAAAATGAAGAGAGAAAACGCATTTTATAAATTGGGAGTTCTATATGGCTCAGATCCAGATACATTAGACTTGACCAAGAAATTTGTAGGACATTTAGTCAACCATGATGAATTTTGTACGGCGTGCGAAGAATTAGAACAGAAAGTAAAATGCGATGAGTGTAGAAAAGGGCTGGAGAGCTTTTCAAATAATATTTTCTATTATAAACAAATAGGACAAAATCTCCCGCAATTTATAGATGATCCCGTTCAATATCTACCTAAAGATCTCCCTCCCTTAGAATATTTATTGGTAATTGGCATCCATGAAGATTTATTGGCGGGCTTGCCCGAATTACTGAAAGATTCAGATATAAAAGGTGTTATCGTGCCAATCGAAGACCCAAAATGGGTTCCTCCAGGATTACAAAAGCAAGTACTGGAGGCATTTGAAGAGGTTGGTATTCAGGCGGCATTTCCTAAGCCTTTCTGCTCGCTCAGTACAGAGGAAGATCAATATAATAAAGCCGGTTTTAATCTAACTCATGAACACGACAACATAAATAAATTTGTTAATTATTTTCAGATTGGAAAACCAAAGATATCTTTTAAATTAGATAAAAGCGGAAAGGCAATTGAGGATGCGTGTGTAATAAGGAGTGCACCTTGCGGATCTACTTATTATATTGTTCAAAAATTGAAGGGAAAATACTTCATTAATGGAAAAGCAAACAAGAAATCATTAAATGAGATGATTAGCTCAGCTCACCATGCATATCCTTGTAATGCTTCAATGGACCAAGATCCGATATTAAGAGATTCTGTCCTTCATGTGGGAGGATATTTGATTCGAAATGCAATCAGAAAAGAGTTAGACCTTGAAGAGGAAGAAGGACTGAAATTAAAATACGTCATCAAGTAAATTTATCCCTCATAATTTAATTCGGAAGTTAATTTTCAATCTGTTTATAATTTAAAATTTTTCGTGCTTAACTCTCATCGTTGAAATATCAAACTCTTGAATAATATTATAGATAATAAAAAGTGCATTTTATAATCTTAAAAAGCTAAATAACACAGAGAAAATGACTAAAGGATCACCTTCTTGTTCCCATTGTTCTGCATATGAGTTGGGTCACCACCACCATGAAAAATCATTTTTTGGTGAATATTTTTGGTATTTTATTGGTTTTTCAGCTATATTCATATTAGGCTCAATTTTAATTGAGTTTTTCTTGGATTATCTCTTTATAAGCCAAGTTTTGGCAATTATCTCAATCATTTTTTCCTGCTATGAAGTGATAAAGGAAACTATAGAAAATGTCAAGGAAAAGCGCATTACTGCTAATTTATTGATGGTGATCGCAGCTGTTGCGTCCTTTTTCATATTTCATGGACAAGAAGGCGCCACAGCAATCCTATTGTATGCGATAGCTGAACATTTAGAAGAACTTACTACAGATAAATCAAGGAATGCCATTAGAGAGATTTTGGAACTGGCTCCTGATGAGGCATTGGTGAAGACAGCTGGAGGGTATCTAAACATTCCCTCTAAAGAAGTTAAAGCAGGCGAAATTATTGGAATAAAACCTGCTATGAAAGTCCCGCTTGATGGTATGATCGAAAAGGGTGAATCCTATTTTGATGAGAGCGCAATTACCGGAGAATCCATTCCAGTCTTTAAAGAGAATGGGGCAGAAGTATTTGCGGGAAGTATAAATTCAGAGAGTTTTGTCGATATAAGAGTCACACGCGAAAGTAATGATACTGTGATTGCTCAAATCGCTAAAACTATCCAATATGCTCAACAAAATAAAAGCCGAAAAGAAAAATTCATTGAAAAATTTGCGCGCTATTATACTCCCTCTATTCTCATTGCATCTCTATTAGTTATACTGATCCCAACTTTATTATTTAACCTTAATTTTACGGACTGGTTTTATCGAGGCTTAATTTTACTAGTTGTATCGTGTCCGTGTGCATTGACATTATCTACTCCCTTAGCAAATGTCGTTTCATTAACAAAACTAGCAAAAGAGGGGATATTAGTAAAGGGAAATCGCTTTATTGAACTGGTCAATGATATCGAGACTTTCGCCTTCGATAAGACCGGAACACTCACGGAGGGCAAACTTAAAGTATATGAGATAAGATCTTTTCATGATAAGGATAAGGAGGAGGTTTTGAAGATAGCTGCAAGCTTAGAGCGATTATCCGAGCATCCCATCGGACAAGCGATAGTCAACTACGCGAAAGGTTTACGCACAAATTTCTATGAGGTAGAAGATTTTGAAATTATAACGGGCAGAGGAATTAAAGGATATATCAATAATGAAATTTTTTATGCAGGGAGTGAGAAATTTTTCCAAGAATTAAAATTGGAAATCCCCGAGACTAATCTAACTGATATAAAAGAGAATGGCACACTTCCCGTTCTTATCGGAAATGATAAAACCTTAGTGGGGATCATAACGATCAGAGATTTGTTGAGAGTATCTGCACCGATTCTCATCAAAGGGCTCAAAGAGCGCGGTTATTCGACTACTATGATTTCAGGGGATACTCAAATGGCGTGTAATACAATTGGTGGCTGTTTAGATATTGAGGATGTGCAAGGTAGTCTCTTGCCAAATCAAAAGATAGAACAGATCGAATCTATTAAAAACAACTCCCGTGGAGTAGCGATGGTCGGAGATGGAATTAATGATGCTCCTGCCTTAGCCTCAGCAGATTTGGGGATTGCGATTGGAGCTTCTGCAACGGATTTAACGTTGGAAACCGCCGATATTGTCATTATAAATGATGATCTTACGAAACTTCTTACTTATATAGATATTACCAAAAAAACTAATAAAATTATAAAGCAAAACATTTGGACGTCAATTATCGTGAAATTATCATTTGCTTTCCTTACAGTACTTGGATTTATGACATTGTGGTTAGCTGTTGGAATTGGGGATATGGGGGTGTCTCTATTCGTGTTATTAAATGGAATGCGAATATTTCGATATAAATCAAAATTTCAAGAAATCTCAACAAAAACTTTAGAAAATGATGTTAAGACGATAATTTGCGAAAATTGTAAGACAAAAAGAATTCTTCCCCAACATCATGGGAGAGATATGATTAAACAAGATGATAAATTAGTCTGCTGGAGACAATTAATCGATCATGACCAATTGGAACCGTGCGAGGAGGAACTACCGTTATATTGCCCTAAATGTAGTAAAAAATTGGAAATTCATTAGAATATATCCATCTAAAAATACTAGATCATAATTTCACTGAATTCTATAACTACTAAGCTTTTTTTAGGAGTTTAAATATTAATTACCTAATCATATCGAAAAGATATTATAATCACGCGGGAATCGCCAAGTTTGGCCAAAGGCGCTGGACTCAGAATCCAGTCCCGTAGGGGTTCGGGAGTTCAAATCTCCCTTCCCGCACTCAATTTTTCTAATGGGTGAAGTTGAGAATTATGCGATTAATGTGAAGAGTAAATTATTTTATACAAGATTAATATTAAATGTGCAAGAAACAAATAATACGTAACGATGTCCAATCAAAGAGAAAACAGTGAGAAAGGTCAGATTCCCGAAATTGAGGAAGAAGAACCAATTGTATTCCAATTTAATGATGAACTCCAAGAATTTCAAGAACTTCAGTTTGATGAAGATTTAGAGCTATACGAACTTCTTGATTCTGATTTTGTACTTCTTTTTGTAGACCCGAAGCGATATAGGGTGTGGGTGTGGCATGGAAATAATGTTACCACCAGAATGAAGTTTATCGCAGCAAAAATCGCCCCGAAAGTACGAGACGAGCATGGGATCTCTTACAAGATTACTGCAGTGGATGAAGGTGATGAAACAATGGCGTTTAAAATAATGGTTGGTCTCGAGGAGGAAATCGACTATGAAACAATTCAAGAAGGTCCCTCATATGAAGGTAGCCAAGAAGATATTGAACTACTTGATTCTCTTTCACGAGAAAAGATATTATTAGTGTTAGAAAAAGCTGGACTCCCCGAAGGCTTTGAACGAAAGATGGTTATCGTTAAAAACAAGATTTATGGCTACAAAGAGTATGATAGAGACTATATGGGAAGCACGATAAAAGAAAAGCAATTGTTCCCTTTAGAAAGTGATATCGAAGACGGAAGCTATTTGGCGGCGGGTTATATCCCCAGAATGTTATTCTCCTTTAATAATGTGATTCTCACAGAGTTGCTTAAAGAAAAAGATGGAAAAGCAAAAATAATTCAAGAATCTGACCTGGAAAAAGAGTTGGATGAAGAAAAACCTAAAAAGAAGAAGAGAGAGATAAGATAAATTATTGTATATTATTTTTCTGAATATTTTTCAACTATATAATTCTGTAAAGACCACGCATATTTTTCGAGATTTAAGATTATAATCTCTTGCTGCAACTCCCGAAGATACGACACGTCTAATTGCTCAAATTTATGTTTAAATTGGTCTATTAGATCAAAAATATCCACTATAATTTTCCAATCATTCGCCCATTCTGTATCCTCAATAATTTTTTGGTTTTCTATAAAAAACCCCTCCTATTTTTTAAATATTATTTGTTATCATTAAGCTTAAGGAAATTCGTATTTAAATAATTTTCTCGAATATAATGATCAAAAATGAAAGAAATTAAAATAGATTAGAAGGAAAAAAGATATTAGTAATTTTATTCTTTAATGACTACGGTATGGGAAAGATCTTGGAGTACCCTGAATCTATTTTTGAGATCACCTTCGCTTACCAAGAATCCGATAATTAGATCTAGGATTAGGAATAAAGACGGTTTTGCGAGGTTATTTACAGCATAATTCACAGGCTTAGCAACTTCTAAAGTATCCTCATCAACAGTGCGTAAATGAAGCGCCATTTTTCCTAAAGTCTGTCCTTGATTATACGCTTCCAAAATCCAGAAATATAGGAAACCAATACCCCAATCAAACAGATTTCTATTAAAAATTAGTCGTACGTCTAACAAATATCCGACGGGATCTGCCAGCAATAGTGGTAAATTAATCAAAGAGAGAATGATCTCAGAAATTATCCTTAAAATAATAAAATCAATGATAAATGCTGCAAAGCGTTCCCAAAAACCACCATATTCGGGCTGCAATTTGACGGCAGGCTCTACCTTTCGTTCAATTCTCATGGGAGATGGTGTCTCTTGGGCTTCTCTAGCTTTCAAATCTGCTCCACAAGTTTTACAGAACTTTTGATCGGGGTCTTCAATCTCCGAGCCACATTTCGGGCAGTACTTTAATGGACTCATTTTTTAGAAATAATTTTCGCTATTCTAATTATTTAATGAAGTTTTTTCCGTTTAAAGATTTTTATGCATTTAAAAATGCATCTAAAATTAACAATTTTAGTCCTAGAAAAAAATTTAAAGAAAAGGTTCTTTTTCTTTAATAACTATGAAACATAAAATAATTCCAAAGGAATCATTTATTATTATTATTGGGATTATTTAATTTCATAAAAGAAATTTTAAACTCTTTTTCGACTTTTCTTTTCTGTTCGATTCTTATTGTTTAAAATTTCTGTAAAAAATTTATATCAATTAAATAATTCAAAAAAAGAGAACAATGGAAAAAAGAGAAGCTCTTATCTATGATACAACATTACGGGAAGGGTGTCAAAAAACAGGGATCGCCTTCTCAATGGAAGATAAATTAAGAATCTTAGAAAGGATAATAAATGATCTCGGTATCTCGATGATTGAAGCAGGGTGGCCGGGTTCAAATCCGAAAGATATCGAATTTTTCCAGAGGATCAACCAAAGGGAATTTACAAATGTAAAGATATTCCCATTTGGAGCCACGAGACGAAAGAGTTCTAAGGTTCAAGCAGATAATAGTATTAAAGCAATCATCGAAACGGGGACAGATTATGCAACGATTTTTGGAAAAACTTGGGATTTACATGTCAAAGATGCTTTGGAAACGACTTTGGAAGAAAACCTTAACATGATTTCTGACACGATTTCCTATTTAATCGAAAACGAAATTGAGGTAATGTTTGATGCGGAACATTTTTTTGACGGATATAAGAACAATAAGCAATATGCAATACAATGTCTAGAAGCTGCTAGAGACGCGGGAGCTAAATGGATTGTTTTATGTGATACGAATGGAGGGATTTTACCTTATGAATTACGCGAGATTGTGAATGATGTTAAGGAGAAAATAAAAAACACGGTCCTTGGGATTCATGCTCATAATGATTCAGGACTTGCGAATGCAATCGCTCTTGAAGCATGGAGAGAAGGCGTCGATCTAATCCAAGGAACGATGAATGGTTTTGGAGAACGGTGTGGGAATACAGATCTAACTGCGATAATTCCTATTCTCAAACTAAAAATGGAAGTTGATTGTATTGATGAGAATAAACTCAAAAATCTTACAGAGGTATCTCATTTTATCTATGAGATGGCAAACCTTCCCGGTCAACCTGACCAACCCTTCGTGGGAAAAAATGCCTTCTCCCATAAAGGCGGAGTCCACATCTCAGCTATGTTAAAAAACTTAAAAACCTACGAACACATCAATCCCGAATTAATTGGCAACAATAGAAATATTAAAGTCTCTGAATTGGCAGGAAAAAGCTCAATCCTCCATATGGCAGAGAAGTTTAATATTCCCCTTACTGAGACGAATCCAAAGGTTAATGCGATTTTGAGGGTCATTAAAGAAAAAGAAAATCAAGGGTATTCTTTTGAAGGCGCAGAAGGGACATTAGAAATTTTAATGAGAGGGATGGATATGAACATTCAAGATCCTAATTATTATCGTAAAAAATTCTTTGAATTAGAAGGATTTCGAGTATTAACAGAAATGTATAAGGATAATTTAATTTCTGAGGCGACAATCAAAGTTAAGGTGGAAGGACAGGAGTATCATACCGCAGCAGAGGGTAACGGCCCCGTGAATGCTTTAGATAATGCTCTGAAAAAAGCGCTAGTATATTTCTACCCGAGTATCAAGGAGATAAAATTGAGCGATTTCAAGGTAAGAATTATTAATCAAGCGGGTACTGCATCAAAGGTCCGAGTATTGGCTGAGACCTATGATAAGCAAGACTCGTGGGGTACCATTGGAGCTCATGGAAATATCATAGTAGCTTCTTGGGACGCATTGGTGGATTCTTATATCTATAAATTACTCAAAAATAAGGAAAATTGGTAAAAACCTTTTTCAGAAATGTGATAATTCTTATAAGAAAAGCTGAAAGTTTTCTTCAATAATTCTATCCGCATCTTCAAAATCAGAAACGTTTATAATTCTGTTAATATCTAAAAGTTCAGAAAGTTCTTTTTGATATCGTTTTTCGAACTCTTGAGTTAATTCCCGCATATTTTTTTCTATAAGTGAATTCCTTTGATTAGTAATAACGAGGACAGCAAACCCATAGTCATTATTATAGTTTACAACAATTTCTGCGTTTTTAGTTTGTAATACATCAATCTGATCATCTTTATTTATAAATTCAGAGAGAATATGATTGAGTCCAATAAGTATATTACCCCAAATAGAGGAGTCCCCTTCTTGAGGAACAGACTTTTCGAATTGGTAAGAATACAGCAACACACCTGTTTTATGATAGATATTTATAAAATAGATCTTATTAGTTAAAGCAATAAACATTTTTGGATAATATATTGCCATATAACATTTCATCCCAAAAGATGTCCAAAAGAAAAGAATGAATGTATCAATTAAAAGCCAGGAATCAAAAGTAATGGAAAAACAATAAATAAGTATCGAAATTGATAAAATACCAAGATATACTATCAACCTATAGAAGAAATATGTATAATCAGTAACTTTCCATATTTGATATGTTTTATAATAGATATAAAAAAGTCCAGAAATATTCAGAATTATAATTAAGACCTTTGGAAGGATTGCTATTGAATAATTAATTTGAGGAAGTATATTTATTTCTATGGCTATAGACTGAGGGGTATTTAAAATCCCTATTAAAAGACTAAGTAGGACAATAAATATCAAAAAAATATAGACAGGAAAATGACCAAATTTTCTTAAAAAACTGAATGCTAGACAATAAATTAGGAGGGAGATGCATTCAAAAATCAGCATTATATAGAATAGGAATAAATTTACTGGCTCTGAAAAGAATAGTTGGGTAGAGAGAAAGAAAAATAAGGAAAATATTATTCCAATAAAACTGATTGAAAGAGAATTCAAATATGGAATTGTATTGATACCATATTTATCTCGATTAAAAGCTATATAGATCAATGTAATGATACTAATCGAGATAGATATAATTAATCCAATAAGGAATAAAATCACTACACCATTAGACATCTTTTAAATATTCTTAAACTCTTGATTGCTTATATATTTATACAGAAGTTATTTTTTATGAAATTCCTTACTTTGTTAAATTAACACCTGTTCCATTAAACTTTATATGGTGAGATATGGTTTAAAATATCGTTCTATTATTTTTTTTGAATTTTTAAATGCCGAAACATCTATTAATTGAGCCTGTTTATTGATTTTTTCTAATATTTGTCCATTATGTTCTGTAAAGTCCTTCATAAACAAGTTTACTGCCTTCTCTACTATTTTATTGCGATGGCTGACTATTACTAAGATTGCATAACCAAAATTATCATCGTACTCAAAGATGATATCTCGTTCTTTCATTTTAATAATATTTAATTTGCTTTTCTTGTTAATAAAATTCGAAAGAATATGATTAATACCGATTAATATTGACCCCTTCAATAGGGAATCATCAATTTCTTTATTTTCCTCAAAATTATATGAGAACAATAATACGCCAGATCTGTGAAAGATTACAAAATCATAGATCTTATTTGTTACTACTACAAATAAATCAAATTCCTTAATGGTAATGAAGACTGACACACCTAAGAAACTTAAGAATAATAGTGAAAACAAAAACCGTAAATATGTAGAAGGAAATGTCAAGAAAGTTAGATATACTAATGTATTGATGGAAAAGTGAAATAGAATAATACTGACGAGATTAGTGGTCTTTTTAAAGCTTATATTTGAAGCACCTCTCATCTGACCCAAAATCGTGGAAAAGATAATTGAGATATAGAAGAAGATTAACAAGAGAAAAAAAATATTGTTATTGAGTGTAAAAAGATATTGTCCTTGCGTGATATTAATATCAAACCAATTTCCTACAATCAAATAACTCGCAATAATCCCTCCTAAAAAAGAGTATATAAATGCGGGCAAAAATTTTACATAATTTTTAAATAATACATAGATATGTATTGAACTGAGAAATGCAACCTTAAAAATTCTAAGCATAATTGAAACCTTCCAGAAAATAAATACCGCCCGGATTGGAAACACGCTTATGAAAGACAAATTCAAAAAGATGAAGAATAAGGTCTCTGAACTTAAATATAATGAGATGTATATTTTTTCAGTATTGTCAATTACGTATTTTTCTCTATTTTGTATGAGATAAACTAAACCAATGATTGAAAAGACACAAGCTATGGAGATTAAAACAATATTTAATATCATTGAACTGATTATCTCGACAAATTGTTTGTTTGGAAAAAATATTCTTAGACAAAGATAATATATTCTTATATATTAAAAATATTCTTTTCCTCGATTGGATGAGTCGCTAGATTAAATATTAGTTAAAGAACAATTTATTCTTTATTATGTAAAATGAGAGAAAAATTAATAGATTAATGGTTTATTTCAAAAGTATCTCGAATTAATGATGAATATACGCGAAGCAATTATTTACTTATGTGAGGAAGATATTATCCCTAAAATCATTCGAAATTATCGAAAATCCTCCAATATAAAGGATTATCAAGCAAATATCCCGCTCATTGAAAGAATTATAGAGTATCTATATTCATCTGAAACCAAATTAGTCATAGATGATGAGCCTCACGATATTGGGATAATCTACAAGAAAGAAGTTTCGTATTCTAAAAGAAAAAAGCAAGGTGAAATCTATACCCCTCAAAAACTTGTCGAATTTATTTTAGATGAGTGTGGATTCCATCCGAACAGTAATATAGAAAATCAAAAAATAATAGACCTAAGTTGCGGTTCAGGAAGTTTTCTAATAACTGCAATACAAAGAAAAATCGCTTTTTATATGAAACGTTTCAACAAAAAAGCAATTTCAGAGTTAAGTTTGGAAGAGACAAAACTGATTATTCAAGATATAAAAGAAAATATTTATGGAATTGATATAAATCCCACCGCCTGTATTTTAGCCCAAATAAATTTCCATTTACAATTATTTGAGTTATATAGGCAGATGTTAACATATTTGAATGATTTCACACCCCCACAATTTAAAGTTTATAACTTGAATAGTCTCAGATTAATAACTGATAATTATTTTGTTGAAATTCCAAGGAAATTTGAGTATGTAGTTGGAAATCCTCCTTACCTATTTATTAGAGATATTCCGCAAAAGCATAAAAACATTATTCAGTCTAATAATTTCGAGACCAACACAGGACAATATGATTATTACCAAATTTTTTTAGAACTAGGGATCAAATATTTACGAGATGGTGGAAAATTGGGTTATATTATTCCAGATTCATTATTAGCTCTTTCAAACAGACATGTAATTAGGAAATTTATCTACCACACTTCGGAAATCAAAAAGATTCATATTGTTGGCTCCCAATTTGAAAATAGCATAGTTTCAAATCTTATCCTAATTCTTAGAAGAGAAGAAAATTCGAAGAATAGACAAAACAATTCCATTGAGGTTAATTTCCATAATGATGCGGGGGAAAAAACTAATATTTTGCCCCAGAGCCAATTACAAAAATGGAATTATCGATACCTAATCAATTTAAATCAGAAGGATATTGAGATTATAGACTATTTAAATTCTAATTTTGCTTCTCTTGAAATCCTTAACTCAAAAGAAGATTTTGAGATAATGTTAAATAGAGGAGTTGAGCTTACGAAGGAAGGAAAGATCTTTTATTGTCGAAATTGCGACAAATATTATCCAATACCTACTAAGAAACCCGTCTGTAGTGATTGCGGTTCCAAATTTAGCGACGATTCAATCGAGAGCATTATTTTAGACTCGATTCCAAAACCTGCACAAAAATCTGAATATTTGCCCTATATTTATTCGATGAAACGTTATAGAATTACCGAATATTCCAATATAAATATCACAAAAAAAGGAATCCAGTATAAAAATCTTGATAATTATAAAGCGAGGATTATTATACGTCAAATTAGCCAAGATGGACTTATTTGTGCCGCCTACGATCCTAATATCTCCTTATGCTCTCAAAGCTTCTATAATCTAAAGATTCTGAGGTCCCCCCTGCCCGAATTTAACAATTTTTATCTGCTTGGATTAATAAATTCCTCTCTTTTATCTTATTATTTTTTGAAGTCGTTTGGGTCGTATAAGCAGTTATTTCCGCGTATTTTAATTGAAAAAATAAAATCCCTACCTATCAAGATAGCCGAAAATAGATTTGAAAGAACGATTGCCCAAGATATAAGTAAAAATATCCAAATTCTATTAAATCCTGCTCGGGAAAAGCCCAATCAGACTTTACGGCAACAAAAAATTAATGGATTAGTTTATTCTCTTTATGGTATCAAAGATCGGCACTTAAGATATATTAGTAGAGCAATAGAATAGATCTATTTGAAAACAAAAACTATTTTTTGGATAACTATTTTTCAAAATTTATTAATTATCAATAATGATCAAAAGAAATTTATTGCTTATGACTAAAAGTCCGAAAGAAAGAATTTTAAATACTTTTTCAGGTAAAAAAATTGATCAAATCGTATTTAGCCCTCGTATTTATTATTGGTATAATGAAAATAAAGTGTTTTTTAAGAGTAAAAAGGGTGGTCAAAAGAAACACGTCCCAGAGAATTATGATGGAAAATCGCAACAAGAAATCTATGATATGCTTAATGCTAGTCCAAGATATGTCTTCGAGACCTATTTTATTTCACTCTTCGACACAATTATAGAGTCTGACGCGGGTGTTGAAATCCAAAACAAACGAGGGAAAGATAGAAATGAAATCATTAAAATATTCAAAACACCTAAAGGAGAGCTTACCAGTAGAATAAAGCATTTTCATATCCAAGAATATCCAATTAAATCCTTGGATGACATTGAGATTATGAAAATAGTTCTGGATAATTCCACGTTTCAGTTTAATCATAAAAATTATGAGAAAGCAAAAGAAATGATGGGAGATAGCGGAGTTATAAGCGAATATATCCCCCGATCCCCCTATATGCGGTTAGTCGTTGATTATATAGGATTCGTCAATACGATTTTGCTTTTAAGGAAACATCCTAAAGAGATTGAAGAATTTATGAATTTTATTGATTCTTGGAATGATCAGATTTTTGATGTGGTCAATAAAAGCCCGTTGAAGATAATAAATTTTGGGGAAAACCTTGACGCAAATCTTTCTCCGCCTCCATATTTCAAAAAATATCTAGTTCCATATTATAATAAAAGAGTAAAAGAGCTACATAAGGCAGGAATAATGAGCCATATTCATATGGACGGTTCTCTAAAAGATTTATTGCCTTTTCTAGAAGATCTTCCGTTTGATGGACTGGAAGCCTTAACTGCTAAGCCTCAAGGGGATGTTACTTTGGAAGAGCTAAGAGATTCTATTGGATCGAAAATTTTACTTGATGGGATCCCCTCAATTTTATTCTTGAATGAATATTCTGATAAACAAGTCTTAGATTTTACCAAAAAAGTTCTCGATCTATTCTTCCCTCGATTAATATTAGGAGTTTCTGATGAATTTCCTCCAAATGGGAATATCCGAAAACTCGAAATGATTTCAGAAGTAATAAAAGACTATACCAGATAATCCAACACTTTTATAGAAGAGATTTTGTTTTAAGAATGAATAATAGGCTTAGTAAAATCGGATAATGGAGTTTTTTGGAAAATAAAATTAGATAGAAGATAATATAAGTTCATAAGATTTGAGTTAATATATCTATTAAAATAAAAAACCGATAAAAATCATAAAGAATTATAGATAGTATAATTATTATCTTTATGGACGCGAAAAAAATGGATCGAACTGCTCAAATTAATAGGGAAACAAAAGAGACCCAAGTTGTAATAGAGCTGAACCTTGATGGTTCGGGAGAAAGTGAGATTGATACAAGTTATAATTTTATGGACCATATGCTCACTCTTTTGGCAAAGCATTCTCAGATAGATTTAAAAGTTAAAGCAGATGGAGATTTAACTCATCACATAATAGAAGATATAGGAATCAGTCTTGGACAGGGCATTCTTAAAGCTTTAGGAGATAAAAAGGGATTAAACCGATATGGTACTGCATTTGTTCCAATGGACGAATCTTTAGCAAGATGTGTAATTGACTTCAGTGGGCGTAAAGCTTTAGATTTGGATCTCCAACTAAATGAATGTGATATTGAAGACGTAGCAGTAGAAGACGTATATCATTTTTTCAATTCTTTCGCAGAAAACGCAAAAATGAATTTACATCTTCATATCCTTTATGGGATGGATCAACACCATAAAGTGGAAGCCGCATTTAAATCGTTGGCAAGAGCTATAAAAAAAGCAAAAAAAATAGTTTCAGATGAAATTCCATCAACCAAAGGTTCGCTTTAGAATAACCTTTATAATGATATTCCGAATATTATATTAATAGTTAAATATTACCTCTTGGAGCCAAATCCATGAATAATATCAACGAACTTCAATTGACTTATATCCCATCAGAGTATTGGAATGACGAAAGGAGCGAATTTATTTTAACCGAAAAAAGTAAAAACATTCCATCTGAAGCAAGCTTTTTTATATTATGGCAATCAAAAGGCAATTCTGTGACAGAATTAGAAAAAAGTATTGGTCGATGTTTCTCTGAGATCCCATTAGATAAATTACTTAGCTGTCAAGTCAATCTGGCTTTTATTTCGGAGAATACTCAAAATGAAGGGCACTTTCTAATAAGAAAAGTAGATGCAAAAATACTTCCATTACTGCCCGCTTCAAAAATGTTAAATCAATTGGAAATCTTCGAGAAAGATGACTCAAAATTAGAATTTTATTATTCCGATTCGATTAGAAGTTGGGCATTAATAACAAAATTGATCTTTGAACTCTTAAATAGAGGAAATTTTGTTCCAATTTTAGAAAAAAGAACAGAAAAGAAATTTACAGGTCATTGGAGGTTAATTCTCAAAGACAACTATGATCACGAGCGTTATCAAAAGATTTTACAGTACGCACCATATTTTGCATATAATATTCCCGGAAATTTTATTAGAAATTCCGAATCTGGACTAAAAGATATTTATACAGAAAATCTGTGGCATCCTTCCTATCTTTTTTCGGATTATATTGACACGATTGGAGATTTATTAATCCGATCCATGTTAAAAAAGTCGAATTTTCGCGAACTTTCTCAGTTTTATAATATAGATAAAATGAAAGAAAAACGCAGAGAATTTGGTTTAAGCTGGGATTATAAGTTCCTCAAAAGTCTATTAAAAGATGAAAATGACTTTTCCATAACCCAGTTTCATGAAACAATCATTCCAAAATTGATAAAAAACTGGGTAAACATAGCTCAAACTTCCACTCTGAAACATAGTTTAACAATAGGATTGAAGTTAGATTACCCCGATGTGGATCAAGAAAAATGGCAACTCCAACCCATTCTGCACTCTCAAAAAAGTGGAAAATCATATACTCTATCCGAGCTATGGGAGTCAGAAAAAAGTGAAGAATTGGAATTCTTAAAATCTTTTAACTCACAAGAGGAATTTATCGAAATACTTCTTAGAAGTTTAGGAACTATTTCGAAAATTTACCCTCCAAGTAGACAAGCTTTAAATGGATCATATCCAAAACCAATTGCACTCTCCTCCTCAGAAGTAATGAATTTTTTGGGTTATCCGAAAGATTTATTGATACAAAGTGGATTTAATGTCATACTTCCCGATGTTTTCAAGAAAGGGGGAAGGCAGAGACTTTCCACTAAGATGGTGATTACTTCTAAGAAGGAAAAAAAGCGCAAAGGAATCTCATCTTCTACTAAGTCTATGTTCCAGATTAATGATATGATTAAGTACAAATGGGAGGTCGAACTCGGAGATGAAACACTATCTAAAGAAGAATTAAACGAATTATTAGAAAACGAACAATCTTTGATTAATTGGCGAGGAGAATGGATCCTTTTGGATAATCGAGATGTTGCTAACTTAAAGCAGATTTTTGAAAATTCAGATGTAAAAAGAAAGCTGTCTCAACCCGAAGGTCAGATAAATTATATGGAAGCAATAAAGCTAGGTTTAGCCGGAAAAGTTGGAGTGGATGAAACTGGTCCGACCTATGAAGTCGTTATTGAAGGGCATTTCGAGGAAATTGTCTCAAGGATTAAATCATTACAGAATTTTGAGGAAGTATCACAACCAGAAAATTTCGAGGGAGAATTACGACCATATCAAAAAACTGGATTAACATGGATGACAAACATGTGTGCGCTTAATTTTGGTTTGTGTCTAGCGGATGATATGGGATTGGGAAAAACTATTCAAATAATCGCACTACTGCAACATTTCAAACAGAACTATGGAGAGGAATTAAATAGTGTTCTGGTAATTTGTCCTACTTCTGTATTATATAATTGGAAGCGAGAGATTAACAAGTTTGGTCCGGATTTAGCGGTTGAAATGCATCATGGTCCAAATCGGATTAAAGATCCTAAAAACATTGGCACATATCTCCAAGAATATCAAATTATATTAACTTCTTATGGAACAATACGGAACGATGTTGACCTATTAAAGACACTCCCGTTTAGCGGCGTTATAGTAGATGAATCACAAAATATGAAGAATTACGAGGCCCAGCAAACTCAAGCAATCTACCAACTGCAGAGTCAATATCGCATCTGCTTGAGCGGTACTCCCATTGAAAATCGTTTAATGGAACTCTGGACGTTATTTAACTTTTTGAATCCAGGGCTGCTGGGGAGCAGGAAAGAATTTCAGGAAGAGTTTGTCATCCCAATTGAGCGCTTCCATAACAAGGAGGCAATTGAGAAGCTCAAGACCATCATCTCTCCTTTCATTCTTCGGCGGGTTAAAACTGATAAATCTGTCATATCAGATCTACCTGAAAAGAATGAAATGAAAATTTATGTAGAACTGAGTGAGACGCAACTAAAATTGTATAAGGAGCTAGTAAACGATATTTTAAATAAATTTGAAAGTGGAGAGAGTAAAGAACAAGGAAAAAGCATCTTGATATTGAGCATGCTTACCAAACTTAAACAAATTTGTAATCACCCATATCAATATTTACACAAGAAACTCACTTATGAAATTTTGAAAGAAAATTATGATTCTTTTATATCTCAATCTCCTAAGCTCGAACGATTACTGGATATGCTCGATGAAGTCATAGACAAAAATGAAAAAGCCATCATATTTACGCAATTTACTCAAATGGGTGACATTCTAGAAACCATTCTACAGTATAAGTACGACTTTCCAATTCTATATTTCCACGGAAGCGTTCCGGCAGAGAAAAGAAAAACTATAGTTGAGAGCTTTCAATCGGACTCTATAGGAAGCCCACCAATCCTAATCTTATCACTAAAAGCGGGTGGAACGGGTTTAAATCTCACGGGAGCAAATACTGTATTCCATATTGACAGATGGTGGAATCCTGCAGTGGAGAGACAGGCCACGGATCGCGCATATCGTATCGGACAAACTGAACCCGTTAATGTTTACAAATTCATAACAATAGATACGATAGAAGAGAAGATTGATAAATTAATCCAAGAGAAAAAAGAATTAGCTGATGCGGTAATTGCAAGCGGCGAATCATGGATATCAGAATTGAGCGATGAGAAAATCAAAGATCTAATATCAATAAGTAAATAAAATTTGAAGATATCAAAAATGAATGAAAGAAGGAATTTTAGACGTTCAGATAAAGAAAAGCATTACGCGATGGATAAAGAAAAGAAACACCAAGAAGTTATGCAAATTAAGCGAGATTTAGTGAATTATGCAAAAACATCGTGGGGAAAACAGTGGATCCATTCGATCCTCAAAATTGGACGTCCCTATCGTATGAGAAGAGGTATTCAGTACGCTGAGGATGAAGAGCGATTGAGTAATTTAAGAATTAACAAAGGAGAGATTTTCGCAATGGTCCAGGGAACCGCACCAACCCCTTATCGTGTGAGAATTAAATTTAAGCAAATTCCCGAAGGGGGATGGAAAAGTATCATTAAAGAGCTCTCTCATTCTATTCTAAATTTAATTAATTTATTAGAGGGTAAATTATCAGAAAATATTATAGATATTTTCGAGAAGTATAATTACTCGCTTTATCCCGATGTGTCCGAAGGGTTAAATGCTTCATGTTCTTGTCCCGATAAAGCGATTCCTTGTAAACATATCGCCGCAACAATACTCTATATCTCACGTGTTGTGGATTATAAACCCTTAATACTCTTAAAATTGAGGGGAAAAACAAAGAAGGAGCTTTTATCCGAACTTAAATTAGGAAAGGAGGTTGGACCCATTGAGAATAAGGAGAGTGAAATAACAAAAGAAAAACGGGAAAATGATAAAGTGTTCTCTTTTGATATTCCAATGATCAATATTAATGAATTTAGAGATAAGGCTCAATTAAAAGACAAATTAGAGGACATTGATTTCCAATTCCGAAAACCGGGAAAAATAATAGAAACGTTAGAAAATCTGGGACTTCCCCCAAATCTGGAACATCCAAAAGCATTTGCGATTGTAATAGAAAAAATATATGAAACGCTCACAAAAAAGGCGTATGAATTATCCATGAAATCTAATCGATGATGATTTTTCAAGTAATCTATTCGGATTTCTCAAAAGCGCGAAAGAAATCTAATCGATGAGGCTCTCTATTTAATCAAATTTCCTTGTTCATGCTCAATACTTTGTTGAAGGAAGAGATTTAAACATTTATTCTCCTAAATTAAAAGATTAAGACCAAAATATTCAATCAAGTTGAAAAAGCGGCAAACTCTAAACTCTATTATAAAGATTTAGCAATTGCTGATTTTCCTAACCTTGCCTTTTTTCTCTTAAACTCATATGATAATTTTTCAAAATGCGGTCCCATTTATCGGCAAGCTCATCATTCCCAACTCGTCTGAATAGTATAATAGAACGGTCTAATAATTGTGCGATATTATCTTCATATTTTGAAGGTGATGAACCTATCATACATTCTAGTTAGGTATGGGATATTAATAAAGGTTGTATTATCATCATATTGCCACAATCATAAAAAAGTATCCTATTTGATAGGCAGTTAACAATAGTAAATAGATATTTTTATTAAATATCATTTCAATAATAAAGTTATAACAAGAGTTAATAGAAATCTGTGATAAGAATGGAACGGCAACTCAATGCCTTATTAAATAATTATATGAATAGCTTGAAGGGAGTCATCGCTGTCGCTTTAGTCGATAAGGATGGGTTAATTATCGCTTCAGAGACCAGAGAAGAAGCGCAAGAGAACTCTGATACCGTTATTGGAGTATTATCAGCCATCCTTGATGAATATATTGAACGAATCAAAAGAGAATTTGGAACAGAGAGCTCATTTTTCAATATCACCACTACGGGTGATAAGAAGTTTTCGTTTTGTTCACAAGGAGAAAAAACGATCCTCACGACGCTTGCTAACCCAGATACAGGAGATATTGAATTAAAAGTGCTTTCCGAGCATGTGGCAGGGAAGGCGGAACTATTAATTGGAGGAAAGGAAAATGTATCTACAGAGATCCCTCAAATCATTAAAGTTTTGTCTCAAACAAGAGGCGGGAAGCTCCCAGAGGGGGAATATTCAACAAAGCTCATTTTAACAGGAGACTGGAAAGTTGGCAAGACTTCTTTAATTCGCCGATTTGTCGAAAACAAGTTTAAGGATGAATATATTTCTACGATTGGTGTCGATATTACAAAGCATGTGGTTGATTTAAGTGAAAAGACTAAGATTAATTTCATAATCTGGGATGTGGGAGGGCAAAATCTTGCGCCATATCGTAAAAGGTTTTATGAAGGGGCGAATTGTGCCATGATAGTCGTGGATCGAACACGAAAAGAAACCTTAGAAAACGTAGAAAAATGGGTTGAAGATATTAAAGAATCAGTAAAAATTCGTATCCCAATCATCATTGTTGCCAATAAAAGTGATCTGATCGATGAGATCGTGATAAGCGAGGAGGATGTACGAAACGCGGCAGATGAGCATGGTTTTAATTATATTATCACTTCAGCAAAGACAGGAGAAAATGTGAATGATGCCTTTTCTTATATCGCGTATAAATTTTTAGAAAGGATCTAGACTTTCCATTTTAAAAAATCCTAATTTTAATTCTTAACTAGAATTTTCACATTATCCACCAGATCAATCTATATTTTTCAAAAAATTAAGAATTTTATTATGAATAAATCATTTAATAGTAATGAATTAACATTATGGAGGTTGAGAAAAAATAGTTTTAAAAGTCTCATTCAACGACGTACTCGCCACTTGAAATACTTCTGGATACCTTATGGGCTTCTCGCTAAAGGAACTGACTTACCAAGGAAAATATTTGCTTTATCTAACTGAGCAAGAATATGCAGGTCCATGGTTTAGCTTCAAAATGCATGGTAAGAAAGTTGGAACTGTTCCAGTTATATTGAAAAACATCGAGCCAACCCCGATATATAAATTAGTAAATAGTAGAAAAGGCACTCATATTGACCGAATTACCTTAGATTTTGATATTCAAGAATATTTGAAAAAATTGATAGATCAAGGCGACTTGGAACCATTAAACTTTAAGAAAGAAAACCCGTATATTCGATTATATGTAGATATCTTTTCAAAGCCAATGGTACCTTACATAAATACATTCTTCACTTTCAAGAATATCTCTGATTATGATCTTATCGATTTTAATATCTATTTCGTATTCGACTTTGATATCAACGGGCTACAAGGATTTGACAATGATTTATCTGGTTATGATAAGGAACACGATATCATTTATCAATATGACAAAACCGGACTCTATGCGGGATTTTCTCCTATATCCCGCTCTACAAATTACGAGACGGTGTTGACTAATGATTTCCATATAGATCAAGATAAATTAGATCTTTCCAGCACCTTACACGATAAACCCGCGGAAATATTGTCAGCGCTACAGATCGAATTTAAAACGCTTGAACCACAGCAAACGTTTCAAACCGCTCTCACTATTTCAGGAGGAGTGGGTAAGGAGGAGCTTTTTGATAATATAAATCATGGCAAAAAAAGTGCTTATAAATTTCTTAGTCAAGTCAATAGAAATGTTAAGTCTAAGCTTAGAAATCAACAAGAAGAAGCCTTTATAAAAATCAATGAACAAAGATCTAAAAATTGCGGAAAATAATTAAAATGATGATTCAAATAAGAAAATTTGCAGATTTATTTGATGAATGCCTTGCTCGGGTTAAATTTCCGAATCTATTTCTCAAATTATTTTAAAATTTAGGAATTTCAAAAATAAATTTACTTCCTTTGGAATGGTCTTCTTTAACTCGGTTTTCTACCCAAATTTTTCCTCTATATAAATCAATTATTCTCTTGACTAACGATAATCCTAAACCCAATCCTTCATGTTTTTTTCGTTTAAAATAAGCTCTTTGAAAAAGAATTTCTTTGCGTGAATCTTTGATACCCATTGCGTTATCGATAAATTCAAATCTTATAAATTTTTGTTGTTTTTGCTCAATCTCACTTATGTTAATCATTATTTCAATGTGTTCATTATTGTTATGTTTAATTGAGTTTATAATTAAATTCTCAAATAAATCCCCTAAGAGTTCATTTGCCTTAATTCTTATCTCTTCGTTTTCGCAGTTAATCTTGATTGTCATAGGTCGTTTAGTGAATATTTTTTTAATATTATTCACGCATTCGTTCAATATTGGTAATATTTCCATGCTTTTTAATCCAAGATCGTCGTGAGTAATTTGAGAGAGTTTTTTAATATTTAATACCAATCTTTGTCCTCTTTCTATTTGATCTTTTACAGTACCCAAGTTCTCTATTGTTTCAGATTGATTTATATTTTGTTTTAATTGAAACTCTATTAATTGAAGTCCAGTTAACATCCCCTGAAGTATGTTTCTAATATCGTGAGCAAATAAGTCTTTATAAAATTCAGCTCGATTAAATGCGTTTTGATATTCTTGTTTTGACTTCTTTAGAGCTTTTTCTGCCTCTTTTCGTTCAGAGATATCTCGCGCAACACAATGGATTCCAATGATTTCTCCATTTTCCATTATTGGAACTGAATTCACCTCTAGAGGTATTTTCTCTCCATTTGGTTTTTTAGCAACAATCTCATAAATAAGATGGCTTTTATTTCCTGAGTGACGCAAATTAGATCTTTTTAACATTGATTCCTTTTCTTTATTGGGTGTCAAATCAAATACATTTTGACCAATTAGTTCTTTTCTCTTTAAATCCACAAAATTTAACATGGCTTCATTCGCATAAATTATTTTGCCATCTAAATCATGGGCATAAATCAAATCTTTTGCACTGTTGCTTAATAAGCGATATTTTTTCTCAGACTTTTCCAGATTTTTCGCATAAATTATTTTTTCCTTTTCTGAATTAATATTATAAATTCCATATGCTAGCTCCTCTGAGATCTCATCTAATTTTTGAGCTATTCGATTGAAGTTATACCCATTTTCTTTAATATATGTGAATAAAAAACCATAACAATTTTGATTATATTCTAAAGAGGTGATTTTCACTAACTCATTCGTTTTATATTTTTTTAGATTACAGGTTTTACATAATTTCGAATCATTTTCAATAATTTTACTTTCTTTCGAATCTAAAGCTTTAGAAATGCATTTTGGAATATAGGCGTCTTTTAAAGCTTTTTCTAATTCTCCAAAAAATTGCTCCTTGGCTTGAAAACATTTTATAATATGTAAATTTTGTTTCGAATCATATAATAATACAAATGAAAGTCTGAAAATTTGATTCGATGAGAGAAGATTACACGCTTCCTTAATCAATTCTTTGGTATCCTCTTTAAGCATTACTAATTTACTAATTGCATTTTGAATTTGTAGTAAAGTGTTTTTATATTCAAATTCTTTATTTAAAGCTTCAAGCTTTTTAATATACTGTTCTTTGCTTTGATTATTCAAATTAGCCATTAATGAATCATGACATTTAGTCAATTTTTTTGTAGAAATCTGATATTTTACACCCTTAATTTCGAAAATACCAAATTATTGTCATATATTTATAATAAAATTACTTCTATTAAATTCACCTTTGATATTTGATTAGAATAAAGAAAAATTAGAAAATCTCAATCATTTGAATATAGGTATAAAGTCTTTATATATCCCACAAAAAGGTGGAGTAAATAGGATAAGAATAAAGTTTTTTGAGGTGGTCTAATTTTAGGTATTTATTTTCTCAAAGTACCTATTATTGCTTTTTCATCGATAAGGAAATCTAAAACATCAATGGGATTTGTGAAAACCAAATCAGAATTAAAGAGACTTTCTCTAGTTGCGCCTTCATTGCCAATTATTAAGATTCCAAGTAAGGCATTTTTCAGCATTAAAGAATCATTATTTCCATTCCCCACAGCAATTGTTTCATTTTTTCCTAATTTGTCTAATTGATAATTTTTTGCTTGAGATTCTGAAATCTCTTTTGGATTAATTCTGATATATTTGACTTGAAGTTGATTAGCAAGTTCCTCTAAATTCCCACGTGTATCAGCAGAGATTAAATACACATCATATATTTCTTTAATTTTTTGAAATTTGGGAATCAGGTCTTTTGAAATACTCCCTGAAAACTGAATTGTGCCATTCACATCAAACAAAATATTTCTAATCAAAATTTCTCCACAGTTTGGAATATACAATTTTTTCATATCAATCTGTAAAATCTACAATTTTTAATTAAATTTACAACAGAAATGAAGCTCAAATATCAGAGATTTAAAAATTCTTATGATAAAATACGAATAATATGATAATGAACTATATATTCAATATACCTATATCTATATTCTATAAACAATCTTTTTCTGTATAAATGGATTCAAATTATTGAAAAGAAGCCATCACTTAAAATCATACCAAATCCTTCTGCTTGATGATTATAATGAACACAAACCTAAAAACAATGGATTATCTTAAGATTAGAAAACTTCTATTTTATACTATAATCGGTTTAATTCACTTTTGTTTTTTCCTATGTCTTATATTTTTAGCGCTGCCAAATTATATATACCTATAACTTTGAAGTGAAAGATTTATCTTTTTATAGATCTAAAGCATTACTATAATACTATTATAAATTTATCTTGATTTATCATGGTAAAACAAACGAAAATTAACCAAGTAATTTTATTAATCTTAGATGACGTGAAATCATCTCAATTTTTTGAGTTAATGGAAAAAGGAAAGTTACCTCATTTTGCAAGCCTAGCAAAAAATGGCATATCCAGTAAGAATTGCATAACATCGTTTCCCAGCGTTACCTTCCCGTGTTATCCGAATATTATTACCGGAGCATACTCGGGATATTATCCAGAAGAAGGGAGTGGTATCCCCGCATATCATTGGATTTCCCGGAGCGATCCACCTTCAAAGGGAAAAAAACCTCCATTTATCCGGAATTATTCAATCGGAAGCCATATCTGGAAAATCGGTAGAGATTTGGGGAAAAATGTAAAAACCATTTTCGAACAAGCAGGAGAAGGCAATTTTTTTAGCTCTCTTAATATCGTGTTTCGAGGATCCTATTTTTCCCCACCTCAGAAGTTTAATACCGAAAATGTATTTAAAAATATCCAAAATGCCTACGAAAATCCCGTAAAATTTTTCTCTGAAAAAGAAGTACCGAAAATTACCGTCGGATACGTTCCCAAAACAGACGAGCTCTTACATGAGAGAGGTTTTGACCATCCTGAATATATTAACGAAATTCTAAAATGCGACGAATATCTGGGAAATCTTATTAACTTTTTGAAATCTGAAGGATATTATGACTCTACGGCAATTGGAATAATCTCGGACCATGGGAATTATAAGGCGGAAAGGTCATATGATTTGGAACCATTTTTCGAATCAAAGGGATTGCAACCTTATGATCCGAAAACAGGTAAGGGGGATTTTGATGCCAATTTTGGATGTGTTGGTTCATTTAATTTTCCAGGAAATAATTGGAACCATCATCCGAATATAGGACAAATGGAAAAGTTTACTTCTATAGGGAGCGAAAAGTCGATAAATTTGTTTGATGTTCTATGGGAAATTCCTGGAATAAAGCTTATGTATTTTAGAGATGATGAAAATACGCCTGAACAAGGAATTATCCATATCAAAAGAAAAAACAGCAGAACGGGTCAAATCTCCACTGCTTCAATAGAATATAAAGATATGGGAAAAAGGATGAAAACGAGATATATTATTGATGAGGTGGATATTTTCGGATATCAAAATAATGAAAAAGTTGAATCTCTTTTGGATGGAGAATATTACTCTATAGACCAATGGCTGGCAAAAACATATGATATCGATTTTCCCATGATAATTGATCAAATACCTCGGTTTTTTACAAATCCACGCTCTTCTGATGTGTTAATATCAACATTGGGCGAATATGCATTTAATTATGAGCATGGTAAAACAATGAACGAGCATCTCTATTCTCATGATATTGCTTTACGAAAATCTATGAATGTTCCTTTTATTATAGGAGGGAGTGGAGATATCCCAAATCTTGAGAGTGAATACTGTAAAACGACTGATATGGTTCCTAGTTTGTTATATTTACTTGGAATTGAACCTCATAAAAGTGTTGTGGGGAAGAATTTGTTTGATTGATCAAAATATTCCCAATTTAAAAGAGGTAAAATTTTTTTCAATTTTCAAGAATTATTGCTATGGGGTTTTGTTAAACGATATTTAAATATATCTAATTTATATATTTGTTATAAAAAGCAGAGTTACAATTTAAAAATGAACCTTAAAAGATATCGTAAAGCAATAATTATATTTTTGGCAATTTATCTTCTCTTTACCATACCCTTTATCCCTCTGAATTATCTGGCAGATGGCGGAGCAGACCGAATGACTACCATACTTCCCTTTAATACTTTAATCTTACAAATCATGGCTATTGTTTTGCTTATTCCTCTCGGGGGGATAATAGGAGGGTTTTTACCGGGCTATCTTTTCGCCCCATTGATGCTGTTCTTTTATAAAAAAACAATTGGTTTCAGAATGGAATTTGGCATACAGCATAGAGAAAAACCAGAAAAATTTAAAAATATATGGAAAGGTATATTTCCCGCTTTATTAGCAGTAAATTTTGCTCTTTTACTAGGTATAAGCGATTTTGCATATAATTTTGTTGTATCTCCAGGATATTTAGGAGGTGGGGGGGGTGAAAGCTTATGGCCAATTGTAGGTTTTGCGTCTTTAATCCCTTATATGACTGCCATTTCTATGGGTATCTTCTCACCAGTCTGGTTTTTATTAGATGCGGGGATTGTATTCACAAACAAGCAAAAGGTTAAGGATACAATTGAACCTATTGAGGTTCGCTCTATGGGGAGCTGGTATCATTATCTCTTAAAAGGCTATGCTGGTATAGGGGTGGTCTTTTCCTATGTTTTTTTCCTAATGGATGTATTAAGCAGATATAATGATCCTACAAATCCGGGGTTTATAATCGCTGCAATCATGTTGCCAATAATGCCAATTATCATTACAGTACTTATGATCCCCGTTATGATCCTATTGGAAGTGTATTTAAAATCGCGAAGGGAATTTATGCGAAAATTCGCTAAGCGTTTGGGAATAGAAGGGCCGCTAGAAAGACCACTAAATTTTAATTAAATCCTTATTTTACCATTTTTTCTTTTCATTTACCGTTCTTCGATCTGATAAATTAATTTAATGGGAAAATTATTTTAGATTCAATTAATTATTAAATGCGAGAATAAATGACGAAAAATAAGCACAAATCTTCTCTTTCTGAGAAAGAAAGAGAAATAATACGAGATATGAAACAAGAGCTTAAACGAATGAATATTCCCAGAGAAGAATGGGCTCAATATGTTCAACAAGAACTGATGCATCGGAGAAGTATGGAACAAAAGACCGAAAAACAAAAATCTTCTGGGATGATAGGGTGGTTGAAAAAGCTATGGGAAAAAATCGTTGGATGGTTTTTCAAACAAACAGCTAAACGTTATACTCAAAATGAAGAATTGATAGAGGAATTTTATAAAATGATGAAAGAGCCGTATCAACCAACCGAAGAAGAAAAGAAGTTTATGGATATGTTAAACCCTAATGTTGAATTCCAGGATGTGGAGAAATTAGGAAAGGGAGGGGCCACGATAAGTGAGGAAAAGAATAAAAAACGAGTAATTCTTGATTTGGATGATAATGATTTCGAATAAGCTCTTCAAGCTTCATTTCCTTAATTAAGAATTAAACTAAACGATAAAAATTTGTAATCCACTCTATTTTGTAAAGATCTTAGATTTCATTTAAATTATTTTGAAAGAATAGATTTATAGTCTTATTCATTTTACATTAAATAATTACTTTAAAGGTTTGAAATTGAATGGTAAAAGCAGAAAAAATAATTCTGGTACCTGAGACCCATTGGGATCGTGAGTGGTATCTTCCGTTTCAAGAGTTTCGAGCAGAATTAGTTCTTATGTTCGATAAGCTATTAGAAATTCTGGAAACTAATCCAGATTACGATAGTTTTACATTTGATGGGCAAACAATACCCATTGAGGATTATCTCGAAGTTCGTCCTGAAAATAAGGAGAAAATAGAGAAATATGTAAAGGAGCGACGTTTATCTATTGGACCGATGTATATATTACCCGACGAATTCCTTATTAGTGGGGAATCTCTTATACGTAATTTAATGATTGGGCATCACTTTGCCCGTAAAGTGGGGAGAGTTATGAAAGCGGGTTATATCCCCGATCCTTTCGGTCATATTAGTCAACTTCCCCAAATTTTGAAAGGATTTGAAATTCCATCTGTGATCTTCTGGAGGGGATTTGGAAATGAATTTGAGGAAAACAACTTAAATATAGAATTCCGATGGAAAGCTCCAGGAGAAGCAACTTCCATACTCGCAATTCATTTACTTCTGAGCTATGGCTCTATAGCGAATATAAATACTAAAAAACGAAATGGCCAGTATAAGGTAGCATTAAGAAAAATCAAACGTGTAGTTGACCAAATGGAGAATTATACTACAACACCATATGTTTTGCTTAATAATGGTTCAGATCACGATGAAGCACAACCAGAGATCCCAGAAATAATTTCACAATGGAATGAGGCGAATCCAGAGAAGAAAATCATACAAACTGACTTTGAATACTATATAGAAAAAGTATTGGAATCAAATCCGGAATTAAAGGACTTTCAAGGAGAACTTAGAGGTGGAAAATATGCACATCTACTTTCAGGCGTCTTTTCCGCACGTATGTGGATTAAACAGAGAAATACTGCGATAGAATATCTATATGAAAAATATACCGAGCCTCTTGCCACATTAACTTGGATATTAAGTAAAAACCAACCAGAAAAATATCCCAAAGATTATATTTTAACCGGTTTGAAATGGTTGATTAAAAACCATCCTCACGATTCAATCTGTGGATGCTCTATTGACCAAGTTCACGAAGAAATGAGAACCAGATTTGATTGGGCAGAGCAAATCGGAGAAGAAATTATTAAAAATTCTGTAATTCATCTCAGTGAGTCAATTGAGTATAAGTATGACATGAATAATTGGATTCCTTTAGTCGTGTATAATCCTCTACCTTATAAAAGGAAAGATATTGTTGAGTTCAATGGTATTACCCCGAAAAAGGGAAGTGAAGGATTTCCCTCGCATTTTAAGTTAATAGATAATACAGGAAAGGAGATTGAATATCAAGGCTATTTAATAAAAGAGGAGCCTCGCTATACACAAGAAACGAATATTTCGAAACGCTTTAGTTTTTTGGCAGAAGTTCCGGCGTGTGGTTATAAGACTTATTATCTTAATCCTGATGAAGAGCCTTCCAAGATTATTAAAAAAGAAGAGTCTTATAGAGTCATTGGAGAGACTTTTCAAAATGAGTTTTATCAGATTAATATAAATCCGGAAGGAAAAATTAACGTATTAGATAAAAGTAGTGGGATATGGTTTAATGATATCTGTGCATTTGAAGATGTGGGCGATTGGGGGGATGAATATGACTTTTCTGGTCCAAAAGATAATCAGTTTGATATGAAATATACTACTGAAGATGCACAACTAACAGAGATGCAATATGTGGTCGATGGACCTACACAAAAGACTGTGAAAATGGAAATGAACCTCAAACTCCCCGTATCACTGACCGAACAAAGATACGAGCGGGAGAGTTTTCTCACAGATAATCCATTAAGATTATATATCACGCTCTATGAACGTATTAAGAGAATTGATTTTCGAATTGAAATGTTCAATAATAGCAGGGACCATAGACTTCGGGTTTTATTTCCCTCTTCTATGAAGGCGGATAAAGTGCATGTGGACGGGCATTTTCATGTTTTAGAAAGGGATATAGATTTACCAGATGCAGAAGATTGGGTTCAAAAACCATTACCAACTAATCATCAAAAAGATTTTGTTGCTTTATGTGATAATGAACGAGTATTCGCAGTTCTGAATAAGGGCTTGCCGGAATATGAAGCTATAAAAAATAATGATGGAACGATAACCTTGGCACTTACCCTACTGAGATGTGTTGAGTGGCTATCTCGAGATGATTTTAAAACGAGAAGTTCCCACGCAGGTCCAGAAATGAATACCCCCGGTGCACAATGTTTAGGAAGCCACATTTTTGAATTCTCACTAGTTATTGAAAATGATAAAGCAGATTGGCTTCAAGCAAGTATCCATAAATACGGAAAAGAATTCAACAATAAACTCTTACCCATATTTCCCTCTATGACAGATTCTAATATCAGGCTTTTAGATAAGGTAGTTTTAAAGCCCCGCGGAACGCTCTCCTTGTATTTAGGAGGAGATAAGGAAATAACAGAAGGATATTTACCGGATGAGATGAGTTTTATTCAACTTGATAACGATGCGATCCTCATCTCTGCCATAAAAAAAAGCGAAAAAGGGAATAATCTTATACTAAGAGCGTATAATTTGTCAGATAAGATGGAAAATGGAGTAATTCGTTTTCATGATGTTATTAAAATCCGAGATGCTACTATTGTGAATTTATTAGAAGAGGAGCCAAAAAATGTAATCAAAGCAACAATAGAGGATATAAAAAATCAGAGTATTAGAATAACTTTAGATCCTCATGTTATAGCAACCATACAAATAGAGTTTGAGAGAACAGTTTAAAAATGGTTAATCTCATTAATTTCTTTTTATTTATTTAAATTGTAATTAAAATCCCTTGTTATTAGTTAGCTGATTCTCTTTATAGCGAATTTCTTCAATCATTTTCTGAATTTTGATGGGGGAATTGTAAAGTTCTAAAATATCGATGACAGACTCATGCAGAGCCCTTAAATTTTCAACACCCGCTTGATAAAAGAAATCATCGTTGGCTATTTTTATCTCGAAAATATCGATAATTCCTTTTATTGTTTCTCTTATCGTTTCATAATTTCTATAAATCATATCATCTTCCTCATCATATTTCATATCTGATTTTATTTTATCAAGCATTTCACATCAACTCATTGATATCAATTTCTTAATTATTTATTAAATAAAAAATATCCAACTCATCTTATAAAAAATCTTTAGACCAGTTTTTATTTCTCAAAATAGGAACAAATAAAAAGTAGGCGATATATAAATCTATAGCATCAATATGATTCCAAATATTAATGATAAATTAAGTAGATTTGAGATTTCTAATATTATTTTTAATTTGAATTCTGTTATTAAATAAAGTAAATTTTTAATTCTAATTTGAGAATGAAGGAATAATCAACAATCATGAATTTTATAGAATATAGTAAGCAATATAAACCAAAAATAAATCAAGTCATAGGATCGATATATAAGAGAAAAATCGAAGCTGTCGATAATGTATTTCTTAAAGAGTATTACACAGAACTCCAGAGCTATTTTTTAGCTGGGGGAAAAAGAATCCGTCCACTTTTATGTATCGCAACCTATATGGCATTTTCAGATTCTAGAGATGATAAAATCCTAACACCTTGCGTTGGGACAGAATTTCTACATAATGCTTCTCTCATACATGATGATATTATTGACAATGACGAAATAAGAAGGGGAGAACCTTCTTTTCATTATAGGTATCGCCAATATCATCAAAAATATAACTTAAAAAAGATGAAAGCTGAAGATTTTGGGACATCAATCGGTATTATTGGTGGTGATTCGGCATTTTTTCTGGGATTAGAAGCATACCTGAATAACGGTTTCAGTAGCAATCTAAACATTAAGGGCGTGGATTTATATAAGAAAGCCTTTATAGAAATTGCCAACGGGGTATTAATAGAAACTGATATCGTAAATAAGACGGATTTAACTATGGATGAATACATTCAGATGATTTCACTGAAAACCGGTGCATTGATTGAGAAATCCATTCTTATAGGCGCTGTCTATGCACAAGTAGAGGAAGAATATCTGAAGTCCCTAAGTACATACGGTATGAATTTGGGGATCATTTTTCAAATAATTGATGATATCCTTGGAACCTTCGGAGATGAGAAAAAAACGGGCAAGCCTACCGATTCCGATATTAAAGAGGGAAAGAAAACTTGCTTACTAATCGAAGCATTAAATAAATTATCCGATGAGAGACGAAATAGATTAATATCAATCATAGAGAAACAAAATATTACTGATGAGGAAGTAGTACTCGTAAAGCAGCTTTTCAAGGAATCCAAAGCAGACGTATTTTGTAGAGAATTAGCGAAATCTTATTATAAGGAAGCCGTTGAAGCCTTAGATCGATTAAAAGGTGTAATCCATGAAGATGAATTGGAATTTTTCGAAACTCTTCTGAATTTTGTAGCAGAGAGAGAATTTTAAGCTCATCATCTCATACCTCAGCTATCAAAGAAATGAGGTTTGGCAATCCTCATTGGAAGGCCTTTTACGTCATACTCATAGTCTTCTGGTAGATAGGAAAAGTTTTTTCTCCCAAGAGACGCAGAGAGCCCTAATACCCAAGCATCCAAAATATCATCAACAGCAACATCCTTTCTTTTATACATTTGAAGACCTGTTTTTAAGGGATTATTGTCATAGTTCATATAAGACATTAATAACTCAAGTCGTTCTTCTATCCCTTTTTCAGTTTTTTTATAATATTCTAATGGATTATCTTTATTAAGAGCGGCAAAGCACACTTCTGGATGACACTCTATAAAAATATTCTGTACTTTCTCGTTATTTTGGAGAAATTCATCCACTTCAATAATTTCAGGAATAATGTTCCATGTTTGCTTTGATATCCCCTTTCCGCATTTCTTTTTACTTCGTTTATTTGCTTGATGGTAATCTTTTATCGTTAGTATTTCCCTGCAAGGGGTGGGAAAAATAGATGATGAGCGCTTTCTTGTTAAATATTTTCGAGCCTCCTTATCACATATCCGAGGTTTACCACAATCATCTCTTAATCCAATTGGCATATCTATTAACACTAAATTGGATTGGGAATATGAAGACCATAATTTTCGCACAGATTGAAACAATTTTAATTGCCATTTCATATCAGAATCAAAAATAAAGCACATCCACCCCGCAGAACATGAATCGCATCCGATAAATTGTTCCATAATAAAATTCCTAAGGAAGCGATATTAATTTCTTTGAGAATGGACGGGTGCGGGGATCCTTCCTTGTCTATTTATGAACATCTCACATGAGCTTCGCTCAACCGGCATAACAATTGAGTTCCCTAATAGACCGCCAAACGCGACTTCCTCTCCGATATCCTTCCCAATTACAGGTATTAATCTTATTCCCACAGTTTTTTGGTTCATCATCCCTATCGCTGCCTCATCCGCGATAATTCCTGCGATGGTCGTTGGAGGTGTAGAACCGGGAATACAGATCATATCTAAACCTGTGGAGCATACAGACGTCATTGCCTCAAGTTTTTCGATTGTTAAAATATTCTTTCGCGCAGCCTCTGTCATAAATTTATCCTCGCTTACGGGAATAAACGCACCAGATAATCCACCCACATACGAGGAGGCCATTAATCCACCCTTTTTTACAGCATCAGTTAGTAATGCTAAGGCTGCTGTTGAACCCGGGGCACCGGTTGTTTCTAACCCCATATCTTCCAGAATTCCAGCAACGCTATCAAAAGGTCTTGTGGTAGGTGCCAATGAAAGATCGACGATACCAAAAGGAATATTTAATCGTTTAGATGCTTCTTGAGCGACTAATTGACCCATTCGAGTAATTTTAAAGGCGGTCTTCTTAATTGATTCTGCAAGTGTTTCAAAATCCGAATTTCTTTGATGTTTTACGATATTTCGTATTACTCCAGGGCCAGAAATCCCCACATTTATACAACATTCAGATTCTCCTACACCGTGAAACCCTCCGGCCATAAAAGGATTATCCTCTACTGCATTAGCGAATACGACAAGTTTAGCGCATCCAATAGAATTGTTTTCTCTCGTATTCATCGCAATTTGATGGATTATCTCTCCCATCATTTTCACAGCGTTCATATTCATCCCCGCCCTAGTTGCAGCGACATTGATCGAACTACAGACTCTCTCCGTAGATGAGAGAACATCTGGAAGACTCTGTATTAAACATAAATCTGCACGAGTAAATCCTTTATGCACCAAAGCGGAGAATCCTCCCAAAAAATCAACACCCACCTTTTTTGCCGCTTGATCAAGGGTATTTGCTATAGCAATGCAGGATTTAATTGCTTCGTTAGAAATCTTCGGGTTTGCGACCTTATATTTATGAAATAATGGATCGTTGAATGCTTGGATATCCTCTAAAGGCAGCTCTTGAATTGCTTCCAAAGAACCCAAGAGTAATGATATAGGAGTCACTGTCAATCTTCGATTAATTATTGGAATCCCAAAATCCTCCTCTATTGAAGTGGCGACCTTAGAAAGATTATTAGCCATAGAAAGAATTTTACGTTCAATTTTTTCCAACATATTGTCCAGATTTGGATCGATACAGTCTAATAAATTTATACCCATTGTAATTGTCCTAACATCTAGTCCTTGCTCTTGAATCATTCTTTTAGTTTCTAATACTTCTTCTGGAGTAAATGACATTTTATTTTTCCTTTTTAATAATTACTAAAATTTAGTAGTTATATTCTATGCATTGCTCGAAATATATCTTCATGCTGAATTGATATAAATACGCCAATCTCTTCACCGGCTTTTTTTAAATCCTCATTTACTTGTTTTATTGTTGAATCAGTCCGCTCAAAATCGACGACCATGATCATTGTAAAAAATTCTTGAGCATATGATTGAGATATATCAGTGATATTCACTTTATGATCTGCTAGTATTTGAGAAACCGTTGCGACGATTCCTGGTTTATCCATTCCTATAACAGATACAATTGCTTTCATTATTTAACTTTCCATAAATTTTTATATTTACAATTAATCTTTTCTAATTATTTCAGTTTTACGGTTAAATTACATGAAAGCTCTCTAATTACACTTAAGATTAAAGGAATCTCAATTGGGTTACGCTGATATCTATTTAGATATTTTTAGATTTATAATCCAAATTATAAGAAGATCTAACAGGGAGAATTTAAAAAAATAAAAATAAAAAATGTATGTTTCTTAAATTGGAAATTAATTTATTAAACCAATTAATGGATTTGGAGTCATAAACAGAATTATATTTATTATGAAGAGAAGTATGGAGAATAAAATTAAACTGTAGACTATATTATCTCCTTTTCCATTTTCTGTTTTAGAGTATTTTGCTTTCCACACTAAAATAATATTCACTAGAATCAATAAGAGCCCTAGAATGAATATTCCCAAATTACTATAGACTAATGGCTCCATCTTTTCAATCATAATAGAATTGTTAATGGCTCTTATCAAAATATTTGTAAGAGACATCATAAAGGAAACTCCTAAAAAGAATACTCCGAGGATGGCATCCAATCTGTGGGGTTGTATTTCTAAGTTTTTTATATTCATAAATTATCACCTTAATAAATTAGTCAACTACATTTAGATTTGCTAAATAGTCATTACCTATAATAAGACTAGTTATCATTAGCATAATAGCGAGTAAAACACTGGCAAAAATAAATATTTGGACATTCACACTGCTATTGATTCTATCGGTTGCTTTTCGAAATGATACAATATTAGACATTAGTAGAATCAATGCAATTATAAATATCATAATCCCAAGTGTTTGTAGTGTAATTACTTTATCGCTAAGATATCTTAGGTAGGTAGAAGTATCGCCAAAAGTGGTCAAGATAAGTGAACCAGAAAGGGCTCCTATCGCTCCGCCTAATAACCAGATGAGAACCATCACATCTGGATTTTTAGTATTTATAACATTTAATTTCATAATCGATCTTTTTTGAGATATTTTTTGTATGTATGATAAGATAATTTTGTCATACTTCTATTTAAAGCTATAATTTTCATTTCTGTCTTACTCAAATAAGCAGATAATAACGGACTGAAATATCCAATTTAGCAAAAAAGGTTAAAATAATAATAGAATATAATTAAGGATATTTTAATCAATTACTTCAAAACTGAGGAATTTATAGTAAACTCAATGTCATATCTTCTTATATCTACACAATTGAATAAGATCAGCTCTCAATACTTTTTTCTCTTATGGATTCGATTTCCTCTATAAGAGTCTCTATTTTCAGAAAAACCTTCTCTTCATTATATTTTCTTACATCTGCGTGATCCACATTGATCATTACGCAAGGGACTTTAGGATAGGATTCTTGTATCTTCCTCATTAGATCTAATTGCATAACCGAATAAGGTTTACAACTGAAATTGCTCGTGAATACCACACCATCGATATCAAACCATTCTATCATCTCTGACATAGCGTTAAATCGTAATTCAAGTCCATAAGGACAGACTGTAGAGTTCTGGATTCGTGCTAAAGATCTCAATGGTTTGTTCGGATCTAATGAATACCGTTCAATCTCGCCTTCTACAGTTCCCATGCAAGAAGTGTATGTCGCATAAATAATATTTGCATCGATTTTTGCAAGTTTTGAAGACATAGGTCGTAATTGATGCCAAGGAGCGATGTTATCCCATAATAATCTATATTTTTCATTTTTGACTGGATATTCTCCTTCTTCCATTAAGGCTTGGGTCTCATCTGCAAGCATTTTAAAATGTTCTACAATTAAGGGGGTACCTCGATGAGAACTTAAGTACGGGGCCATATGCACAAAAGAATCGAAGGCAGAAATTCCCGATGGGTGATGTGCCGCATATCCGAGAAATCTCTTCCAGTGCTTCATCGCTTGATTTGAGTATTTAATTGCTTCCTTTACTTTTTCAATACTGAATTCTTTTCCAGATAAATCTTCAATAAAATCGATTAATTCCCTATATTGCCTTACAATATATTCCAAATCTTTTTCTTTTTGCTCCTCATAACAGAAGGGAATATCCAAGATAAAGTGGGGAATATCATATTCACGATGGTACACATCAAACCATTTTACCAGCAAAGAACAGTTATTAGTATTTGAAATTAGTAAATCTGGTTTAGGTAGTCCCCCAATAGGAGAGTTTTCTCCATCACCAAACATGGAACCCATATCTATTCGTGCGTAGGAGCATAAATCCATCGAAAATCCTTTACTTTCGGCAGTTTCAGCAAGAGTAGGACCTAATTTTTTAGCCGCACACATGGCGGAATGATTTTCTGGGACGGCGATGATGAGATCATCAAATCCTTTTAATAATTCAACAGGGACTACAATCGCGATCCAGACGACAAATTTACCTTTTTTCGCTTGAATTTTATTGTATGTGTAATACATCCCCATCATCTTCGTGAGATTTTTCGCAGACTTTTCTAATCTTCGTGATTTTGACATTTTTTTCTTCCTTCCAGATTATATATTTGAAATTAATTCATAAAAGGCTTCGATTCTGGTTTTATAAGCCTCTATATTATAGGTTTCTTCTGCTGAAAACTCCAATTCCAGTGTTTTTATTCCATTTTTATTTAAAGCATTCTTCAGTGTTGGGAATTCGAAATATTCATATTCGCAAAACTTTTCCCCAATAAAAATCACCCCATCAGCATCGGTAAAATCAATCAATTCCAGAAATTTTGGTATTCGCCTATCTGAGGTATAAAGTAGGGTCGGACATGGAAAATGGTTTTGATAAAACTCAACATAATACTCTCCTACATTCTGATATGAATTTTCGGGTGGGGTATAATGAACACTTCGCCTAAGCGAGGCAATATCGTTACCCACTATTTGAAATCCAGAATTTTCAATAAGCTTAATCACTTTTAGAGGAGGAGGGAAGATTCCCGATAAAATTACCTTGTTCATATTTGAATTCTTCTCTAAAGTTGATTTTTCGGAGATTTTCTTGAGAGAGGAATTTACTAATTTTATTTTCTCATGAATATTTAGATAATTCGACTGAAACATTGTCTTCACATAATCTTCATAAGATTTCTTATTTTGTATGACTGCATCTTCTAATTGCTTAGACAATTGTCGATATTTTCTATAGTTATTCACGCTTTTTCGAAATTGTTCAAAATTGAATGTAGTTTGAAAAAGCTTCTCAAGATCTTGAATAAGAAGATTTATTTCATTTATAAGAAAATTATGAACATAAGATTTTTCCATAGATTTCATTGGAAGATGAAAATGAATAGATGGAATAGTTTGATTCTTTCCTCTGAGGGCGGTAGTTAATATTTCGGGTAAATTTCTCAAACTGTCGCAAGCATTATAAAAAAGCAGACCTTTTAGGATAGACCCATATTCGGAGATGGAAAATTCTGTGAGATACCTGACAATAGAACATACGTAATTCTGAATATGTTTGTCACTCTGATGGGTATTTGAAAACAGATTTTTAAATCCCCACATAATAAAGGGTGTGAAGTTCATTGAATCCAGTAATTCCAAGGGGGGATAGAGAGGAAAACATCCTAAAACACGTTCATTTTCCCCCAATTTTTTAAACATGAGTGGTAGAGTATTCACTATAAAAACCTAAATTGCCTAATAATGGGAAAGTGAGCTTAAATTTAATTTAATGATAGGATTTCTAATTATTCATATTATAATAATTTTTTTCAAAAGAAGAATGATGGAAAATAAAATAGCGCTATGAATAATTTATCGTAAACGGTTAAGAAACCTATAAGCGCATTTAAATTTGCTTCCCTGCTTTTATTTCTTCCAATTCTTTTTCGTTGATAAAACCTTTAAGCTCCATCACTTCTGACATTTTCTTCATAAGGGATTGAATTTCTTGGGCTTCTTCAATCGTGTCATTGATTGTTTTAATATCCATTTTCAAATCATCGATTTGTTCTTGCTTGGAGGAAAGCTTCTCTTCGTAGCTATTTTTTATTTTTTCCTCCTCCTCTTTCAGTTTTTCAATATTTTGGTGGAATTTGTTAATTTGTTCTTCTTTAGATTGCAATTGAGAGTTTAAGTTCTCTATTTTTGATTGAAGATCGGTGATCTTTGAGGTTTGATTTCCGATTAATCTATCTTTTTCATTTATTGTATTCTCTCTTTCTTGTACGAGGTTGTCTTTATCCTTCAAAAGTTTTTCTTTTTCATTGATTATGTTATTTAATTTTATAACCTTCTCAGAAGATTCTTTCATTTTCTCCTCCATATGATCTATGATAGCATCTTTTTCTTCTAACCTGTGTTCCAAATTGGAGATTTCTTGATTCAATTCTTCTCGGGTTTTCTTTAAATCTTTTATTTTTTGATTAGTATCTTTTAATTTAAGTGTAAGTTCTTCCAAATATTTTTCAGAATTGATGAGTTTTTCTTTCGAATCAGCTAATTTTTCAGTTTTATCTTCTAATTCAGACTTTAGCCGGCTTAAATGCTTTTCTAAATCTGAAGTCTTGGCTCTTAAATCTAATAGAAATCTTCCAGATACTTTTTGAGACTTATCTGGGTTTTCTTCTGCCTTTATCCAGTCAACACTCATTTTTGATCATGCTAAGTTTGTATAATTATAGAACTATGCTTTTACTATTATTATATCTTTTTTCAAAATAATTTATACTTTTCTTTTCTGATAATTAAAGCATTAATTCTTATTAGTTTCAAGATTTATTCCTTAATAACACACAAATAAATATATCAGCATCAATTAGATCAGTTAAATCTAAGTCTCTTCATTAATAATTACGCCCTAAAAATGATAGTAGCTATAACTGGCGCTTCTGGAGTAAATTTCGCGGTAAAATTACTCGAAGCTTTGAAGAACCACAATATTGAAACGGATTTAATTATTTCGGAAAATGCAAAAGATGTGATTGAACTAGAAACGGATTTTGCAATAGATAGGATCCAAAATCTTGCAACAAGATGTCATTCTGAAAATGACCTAACCGCTCCACCCTCAAGTGGATCCTATAAATTTGAATCAATGATAATTATTCCTTGTTCGATGAAAACTTTATCTGCAATTGCACACGGATTCGCAGACACTTTAATAACGAGAGCCGCGGATGTTAGCTTAAAAGAAAAAAGGCAACTTATCTTGGCGGTAAGAGAAAGCCCATTTAATGCAATCCATTTAGAAAATATGCTGAAATTAGCCAAATTAGGGGTAATTATTGCGCCTCCCATCCCTTCCTATTATATAAAACCAAAATCTATTGAAGAACTCAATGAAAATATCGTAGGACGCATTTTAGATCTGGTGGGGATAGATTCAAACATAAAACGCTGGGGAGAATTTTAGTCAAATCTTTTAGAATGTTAACATATTTTATAATAACTCAAATTTTAGAGGTAGATTCAATTGCGAAGTTTCTTGGAAAAAATTGGAATTACAGAATTTGAAGATCTTATTGAAATAACTCAACTCGCCAAATTAATTAAAGATCGAAATGAATCACCAACAATTTATAAAGTTAAAGAATACGATGCGATGATTCTTGCGGGATTGATTACAAATCGAAAGAGTGTGGCGCTAGCTTTAAACACTACTAAAGAAAATACTATACCAAAGATATTAAAAAAATTAGAAAATGTTAGAAAATACGAGATAAGGGATTCAGCTTCTTTCCTAAAGAACAAGATTCAATTAGATTCAGAAAATACAATTGATAAGTTTTTACCTGTAATCGATTTCTATTCGGGCAAAAAATACACAACTTCAAGTGTCGTTATTGTGGATTATCCAAATGAGAAACGTCAAAACGCATCGTTTCATCGGATGATGTATATTGGTCAGAATAGGTTTTCAATTCGAATAGTTGCCCAGAGACACTTAGATAATGCATATCAATACGCTTTGAAAGGCGGAAAGGAATTAAAGGTCACCATCGTATTCGGAATCCACCCCGCAATAGAAATTGCTTCTGCATTTTCCGCACCCGAGTTGGATGAGTTAGAATTGAGTTCTTCGTTTTTAAATGGTCTGGATGTGTTCAGATTACCAAATGGAATACTTGTACCTTGCGAATCTGAGTTTGTAGTTGAAGCGAGAATCACACCTCAATTAGCGGATGAAGGGCCTTTTATCGATTTAACGGGAACTGCAGATAGAGTTCGAAAACAACCAGTTCTTATCGCGGATACACTCTATTTTAGAGAGAATCCGATCTTCAGAACAATCTTACCAGGCGGAAGGGAACACAAAATGTTAATGGGGATCCCACAAGAACCACGGATTTTCAAAGCTGTTTCCAATACCATTCCTACGGTAAGAAATGTGGTTCTCACTCAAGGAGGATGTTCTTGGTTACACGCAGTCGTTCAGATAGAAAAAAGAACTGAAGGAGATCCTAAAAATGCTATATTAGCTTCTCTAGCAGCCCATCCTAGTTTAAAACGTGTGATTATTGTTGATGAGGATATTGATCTAACCAATCCTGATGAGGTGGAATGGGCAGTGGCAACTCGTTTTCAAGCAGATAAAGATCTAATTCTTGTTCCAAAATCAAAAGGATCATCTTTAGATCCCTCCTCAGAAGATTCTATTACATGTAAATATGGGATGGATGCGACCAAACCGATAATAAACAATGAAGAGTTCAACAAAGCTGGTTTTTAATGTTTCTAACAAAACAGGAAGAAAAGATTTTAGATGGTGAATTAGGACCAATAAAGGCCAAAGCGATGCGTATTCTAGCTACTTTGGGAGATATTTTTGATGCTGATAAGTTAATACCAATTGATTCAGTGCAAGTTTCGGGAGTTTCTTACAAGACAATTGGAGATGCCGGATTGAGCTTTTTAGAAGATTGGTCCCACGCAAAGGTAGTAGTAGAAACTAGGATGAATCCTGCGGGGATGGATCTTATTAATTGGAAAGAGATGGGGATATCTGAAGATTTTGCCAATAAACAACTCCGAATAATCGATGCGCTCACTTCAATGGGTATCCAAAAAAGTTGCACTTGCACACCATATCATGCAGGTTTGATTCCAGCTAAAGGGAGTCATATTGCATGGTCAGAGTCGTCTGCGGTAGTGTTTGCAAATTCAATATTAGGAGCCATGACTAATAGGGAGGGAGGTCCAAGTGCCCTCTCAGCGGCATTAATCGGAAAAACACCAAATTATGGAATGCATTTGGAGAGGAATAGAGTTGGAGAAATCCTCTTTGAAGTAGATTTTGACCTCACGGATTTTGATTTCTCATTGTTGGGGTATTATATTGGTAAATACGCACAAAATAAAATCCCAATCATCTCTGGAATCAAGAAAGCAAACCAGATCCAACTTAAATCACTGGGAGCAGGAGCTGCTGCATCAGGAGGGATACCCTTATTCATGATAAAAAATATCACACCCGAATTTCGTATAATTGAAAAGCCCGAAAGGATTCACGTGGACCACGAAGAATTGATCTCTATTCAAGAAGATTTAACAAATTGCGATAGGCCAAATATTATAAGTTTTGGATGTCCACATTGTTCATTAGAAGAGATTGAAGAAATAATACAAAAAAACAAAACCAATAAAGAGATTTGGATATGTACGACAAAACAAGCCAAAGAAAAGATTAAAGCTGTACCCTCAAATATAAAAATTTTTTCAGATACATGTATGGTTGTGGCACCTGTGGAGAAATTAGGTATTGAATGTCTTGCTACCGACTCTACTAAATCCGCACACTATTCGCAAACATTGTCCCAAATAAAAACGATATTAAAACCTAGAGAGGAACTTTTAAATGATATTAAAGGGTAAGTCCATTGTCCCAGGGAAAGTAAAAGCACGAAGTCTAGTTAGTACTACCCCTATATCCTTTCTCGGAGATGTTGATCCAGACAAGGGCACTATAGTAGATAAACAGAATGCCCTTTATGGACAATCGATAGCTGGGAAAGTATTCGTATTTCCTCTTGGAAAAGGGTCTACAGTGGGATCTTATGTCATATATCAATTGAAAAAAAATCAAAAAGCACCTATTGCTCTTATAAATGCTGAAGCAGAGGCAATCGTAGCAGTAGGAGCAATTATTTCAGACATTCCAATGGTTCAAGGAATTGATATAGATAAAATACCGAATAATAAAGAAGTCTATGTAAATGCGTCTGAAGGATACCTCAAATTATAGGATATGAGTTAAAAAGAAACCAGTCAGCTAAAATCATAGATTTTCTTTCCATTAACGATATCTTCTAATTCTTTTTCGGATACAAATCCTTTATGCTCCATTATCTTATTCAGTCTATTGATTAAGTATTCCATCTTTTCGGGGAGATTTAGCTTTTTCTCAAAATTAGAAATCTTCTGTTTAAGATCCATATTCTCATCTAATTTGGAACTAAAATCCTTCTCAAGAGTTCTAATTTGAATACGACTATTTGACAACTCTTGTTCAAGATCTTGAATAGTCAAATCATTAGCTTCCAGTTGATTCAGAAGTGATGATATTTTCTCATCCTTGCTCTCGATTTTGCTCTTTAATTCTTTCGCTTTTGCTGCAGCCTTTTCAAATTCTTTTTTTATTTCTTCAAAATTCAGACTCTTCTCTCTTAATTGTCTTTCTAGATCATTAATTTTGGAGCGAAGATCTAATAAGAATCTGCCTTCGACTTTTTGGGATTTAGTTGGTTTCTCTTCACAGCTTTCCCAATCTATGAAACTCAATTTGGATCACTTATGATATTGGATTTGAAATTATTTTTTTAACTATGGATAATTAGTTGAGAATCTTTAAAAATATAATCCTAGAATTAGAAAATGATCTATTAGACTAGGAATCTATTTTACCTATTTGAATATTACTATAAATCGGTTTAGAATGAAAATTCTTTATGATTTAGGTGGCTGAAAATAGGTGCCTTTTACTGATTTATTGTTTAAGGCACTGTAAATGTTATTTTCTCTAAGACCATTTATAAGCTGGATTGGGATTCCCAACTTCATTATTTCCTTTATATTATTTAGTTTGATTCTAATCCCTCCAGTAATATCAATTTTTCCACCTAAATTCGCAAGCTGGATGGCATCTATTTGGTGATAATTGATTTCATGGGCTAATTCAATCTCATCAGTATCTTGGTTCTTTATATAAAGTCCGTCAGTTTCCATCGTAAAAACAACTTTAGAGATGTTGAAATCCTCAGTCTTTTCGCATATTTTTAGGATTATTGTATCGCCAGAAAGAATCGAGAAATTGCTCCTACTGCTGAGCATTATATCTCCATATAAAATCGGAATCATACCTAATTCAAGACTTAATTTAATAGGCTCGAAGTTGAAAATAATTCCTTTTTGGGGAACATTGAAAAAAATGGATGAAGGTTGGATTGATATTGCCGAAATTTGTCTTTTTATTAACTCATCTATGATATATTTATTCAATTCGGTCATTACACTATGTGTTTTAGCCAGACCAAAAATTTGGTTGGGTATTGTAGGATCTATCCCAGAATTAATATTATATTTTTTCGCTATGGGATGTCCGAAAGATCCTCCCCCATGCACAATTATGATTTTTTTTTTACTCTCTATGATTTCAGAAATTGCATTTTTAATCACTTTCTTCCGTAGGGAAAACGGTTTACTCTTATTAGTGATTAAGCTGCCCCCTAATTTTACTATCATAACTGGCTCTATCGTGCTATTGTTCAATTCTTACACCCTTTTTATCATTTTCAGCTAAAAAGCTGCGAAATCCTTGATCTTTCAATATATCGGCGATATTTTTCAACATATCCTTCTCCCCGATGCTTATCACACATCCGCCCAACCCCGCTCCGGTCAATTTTGAGCCATAGGCTCCATTTTGAGTGGAGATATCAACGATTTGAGAAATGGCTTTATTTGACACCTTTAATTCTGCCAGATATTTTTGATTTAAGTTCATGAGCTCTCCGATTTCTTGGTAATTTCCTCTTTGCAATTCTTTCTTAGCTTCCTCTGTGATTTTACCTATATTTTTTAAAATCTTTTGGACTTTTTGGGGATTTTTTTCCTTCAAATTCCGAATGCGATCGATTGCTTCTTTTGTATTATGTTCAATATTAGAATATGTGATGAGGAGAGGGATTTCTCTGGTAAGATCGATGAAATTGAATTCACTCTTTTGATAATAAATCGCATTTCCAAACGTGGTGATGGTATTATCGATCCCTGAAGGAGTACCATGAATTATTTTTTCCAGTTCATAAGCGATTTCATTGATACCATTTTTTTCCAACCCCGTTTCATAGTAAGAATTTAATGCAGACACAAGGGCAACCGAAAGAGATGCCGAGGAACCTAATCCAGCGCCTGGAAAGAGCTCACTCTGCAATATAATCTCGATATTCTCAATCTGTAGATCAAACCGTTTTTGGAAGATTTCTAAACATCTACCGTACTGACTATATTTTGAAGGAATATTCGAAATTAACTCCTTTAAGTCTGAAACTTCTATTATTAGATCATTATCCTTTAAATCAATGATTAGATTAGGGTCTTTTAATTCCCGAATAATAGCGCTCGACGTAATAGAAACTGCCATCGCGATTGCAGGATAACCGTACACAACCGCGTGTTCCCCAAATAAAATGCTCTTTCCGGGAGATATTGATTTCACAGATTTCAAGATGTTCACTTACTAAATTAAAAAGATAGCTAAAAATAAATTTTAATATGTTATAAAAAAATTTAATGCACAATACGCCCAGCTTTTATGTATTTGGGACTCCAGTTGAGCAAACCTTTTGCGCTTAATTCCTCATCTTTCATCTTTACTCGTCGAATTTCATATTCCAACGTGTTTTCTTTATTCACATTACTCTCAATCCGCACATATCCTTTATTAAGATAACTGAGATCATAAGTATCCGTTTTAATAGGATCTGAGTCTAATTTTGCATATAAGGGGAAAAATCGTTCATGAAACCCGGAATGCCCTTGAGGACAATAATTTAATCCTTCAATATTAGGAATTATACAACCCTCATCGCAAAATCTCAGATAAAAACCTCGATTATCGTTTAATTCATGCTCAACGACTTTCCCTACTACAAATTCTGGTTGGATTTCTCCCGATTTGAGTTTTTCGTACTCCTCTATGGTTTTATGTTCCTTATTATTTTGTAGAAAATCGTCAATTTTTGGTCCACGATCCACCACCTTTCTAAATCCATATTTGGTTTTCAATATCCCTGTAATACATGTAGCGCCAGATCCATATGAGCCGAAATAAATGGTATTATTTTCTTTTGCATAATTTTCGAGAATATACATTATTTGAGCCCAGACCGCAGCATTGTACATATTTCCAAAATGCATTGGTACTGAAAGATGCGGTAAAATCTTTCCTTTGACGTTAGAAACGACCCAATTAGACAATTTTTCCAACTTCTTTGAGGATAGACCCCGCTCTTTTAGATTCAGATATACATACTCAGGCAAAACACTAATATCTTGTAAAAATGAATCTAATTTCTGAAAAAGTGAATCTTTTAATTGTGTTCGATTCACTTTAAGTAAATTATTGAGATTATGAACCCATCTTTTTTCTATGATCTGCCGCATACATTTTAGCGGAAGCTTTGAAAATGGGGCATGGAATGCATAAAAATCCGCGTAAAATTCTCCAATCTTGTCTATCAAGTCGTCATATGCTTCCAGTTGAAATTTCAAATAGCTATCGACAGAATAATGGCCGAAGACTTCCGCAGTGTCTGTACCTGGTGGTCTCCAGAAATCATTTACATTTCCTGAGACTTTCCCAAATTTTTTACTAAAACTCGCAATTCTAGGATTTCGAGAGATAATTAAGGCAATCGCCCCAGAACCTTGTGTAGGCTCACTGGGACTTCCTAAGGGATATTTTGAAATATCTGCACTAATTACTAACGCTTTATTGATCACATCCTTCTCGATTAAGGCAATAGCATTTAGAATTGCCAATGTGCCTCCAGCACAGGCATTATAAATATCTTGAGTTAAACAATTTTGATTCACATTAAGCAGTTCAGCAAAAATATTAGACACAGATTTTACTGCGTATGTAATGGTTTCAGTGCCTACAAAGATCGCGTCAATTTCTTTCGGATTGATATTTCCTCGCAGTAAAGCACTATATGCTGCCTTTAAACCTATCGAGATAATATCTTCGTCAGCTTCGGGAAAGCGCATTTCTTTCAGCATCAATCCCTTGCTGTATTTATCAGGGTCAACGCCTCGCGCTCTCGCTAGCTCTTCTAAATTGATATAATACCGAGGAGCATGGAAGGAAAAAGAATCTATTCCAATGTCCGTAAAAAGATAATCATTTCCAATCATAGTAATCTCAATTCTCTTTTGTTCTAATGATTTCGAATAAATCTATATAGCAACCAATTAATAAATGTAATTTTTAATTGATTAATTAATTTTCTAATAAAAACTTAATCTAATAAACACAGCTTCATATTTAACTCTTTTGCTGAGATGGTTTTCCTAACTTAGCATATTGTCATAGTTAGTAAAAGAGAACAGAGATCAAGAGATAATCTACATATTATTAACAGTTGATATTCTTAATTGTAGGTATCTTATTATTCCTATGAAGTACCAGATGAAGAATATCAAACTTTAAAAAAGAAGATTTCATAGGCTCTAATCTACATTTTCAAAGACAAAAAAATATTAAATATGTATAATTTGTTTAACTAAGTTTTTATTCAAACAACCATTTTATCAAACCAAAAGTTCATTTATTTACTATTATTAATAATATTATAAATTTTTAATAAAAACATATTAAGTTTTACAGCGATGGAAAGTACTGAATTACTGAAGAAATTGAAGGATGATGTCGGGGACAAGCTGCCTAAGCATGTGGGAATCATACCTGACGGAAACCGTAGATGGGCACGAAGTCAAGGCTTAGATATTAAAATGGGGCATTTAAATGGCTACAAAACTCTTAAAGATATCTTATATTCCTTTTTTCATGCAGGAATCAAATACCTTACGGTGTATGCGCTTTCTTTAGAAAATGCCCGAAAACGCAGCAAAGAGGAACTCAAATATATCTATAAAATCATCATAAAAGCTATAGAGACAATAATGAGCGAAGAAATCGTAGTCAAAGAACAAGTGAAATTCCGCATACTCGGAAGATTACATCTTTTACCGGAGAAGGTGCGAAAAAAGGTGGAAGAGCTCCATGAATTTACCAAGGATTTCAATGAAAATTTTGTAAACATTTTGATTATGTATGATGGACAAGCAGAAATCGTAGATGCGGTTAAAACAATGATTAAAAATAATGTCAATCCCGATGAGATTAATAGAAATACCCTTAAAAATTATCTTTATACCAATTCGTTTCCTGAAGTAGATTTTATCGTGAGAACAGGGATGGAAGACGGTGCCCGTATCTCTGGATTTTGTTTATGGGACGCATCATATGCGGAGTTCAAATTTCGAAATGAATACTGGCCTCAATATTCCGCAGAATTACTTGTTTCTGATTTGGAAGAATTTATCGAAAGGAATAGACGTAGAGGAAAATAAGGTCTATTTTTTTTCCGTTAATTTTTGGTTTTCACTTATCGAGAGATATATACAGGGTCACATTTTCAATTGAATCATCAAGAATTTCTAGAGAAATATATTTTCTGATCTTCTCAAATAATTCATCAAATTGACCACTTGGTAATTTAAATGTGATATAATTTTCCCATTTAATAGTTTTTTCTGGATCCTTTCCTGAAACCCATATTGTGTGCTCTTTTTTGTAGGTTGAGATTATTATAGTCTTGATATCCGTATGATTTAAAATAAAGAAATCTCTCGTTAATTGATGATTTGGAAAGTTTTTCAAATCAATATTTAGCACTTTATAGGACTTTTGAATCCACCGTTCATTGGTTAAATAAAGTGCCCTTTTATAATTTCTCAAATCCATTTTTGAGAGTTGTAATGTTTTTTTTATCTGGATATAATTATATACTTCAGGGACAATAAAAAAAAGTGCAGAAAAGAGACCAAATGCGATTGCGAATCCAAATACTATTTCCCAATTAAAACAAAGACTCAAAAATAATATAGTTATTAATATAGGGATACCTATCAAAAGAGGGTAACAGACATTCCGAACAATCAATTTTTCAAATATATTTACTTTTTCCCTGTAGGACCATTCCACACGCTCATATTCCAAGAGTAAGTCGGATATTTGCACATGTTTCATAAAATGGAATAAATCTTAATTCATTAAATTTTATGATATCTCAGTTTATTGATTTATATTAAAGATATTTTCATATTTAAATAGAGGATAAAAATTTATACACTTAAATTATATTTTACACTATAAATCTAAAATTCACTTTCATAAGTGGCTATGTCAGAATCGTATAATAATAACGTTATTAGTGTAGAGACCATACAATTTCCGCAACATTTATTACTTCCCTCAATTAAAAATATTCTTAAATTGAGAATTATCAATAATTCCGATAAGGAACAAAATGTAAGATTAAACATTTCTGGGGAACGGGTAGATATCACTGTTAAAAATGGTGATGCTGATACTATCTCAATTCCTGCAAATAAGAATATAATTCTTGATCTGGAGATCACTCCGAAGGCAGATGGATTTGGTATCATCTCGATCGGAGTAGAATGGCTTAAAGTAATTCAATTTACGGTAAAGGTTCAGAAAGTACGAGAGACTGTACCTAGTAAAAAATTGAATGAAATTTGGCAGAAATATACTTTATCTGCGAGTTTGCAACCACAAAGTTTTGATCCTAATAAATTTTTATTGGATTTATCAAAAGGAGAAATGAAAAAACTAAATAAAGGTATTTGCAAGTTGGAAGATGAATTACAAGAGACATCTCCAGAAGAGGCAATAAAAATCACTGATTTGCATAATGAATTAAATGAATGTCTTGAATCATTAGTAAAAGCATATATCCATAATCAAGACTTCGATAACGCTTTATCCATAATCCGGGAACATTCCAATGAACAGAATATGCAAGATCTGTTGAGAAACGCGATCCGTGCCTACTTTTTCATTGATTTTGAAAGTATGGTGAATGCAATTGATTTAATTGATGATGTTAGCGATAAGACTACATTGATGAAAACTGTGGTATTGGATTTAATGAAGAAGAAACCATCCGACGCTCTTCAGGTGTTAGAAAAATTACGCGATGAGAGAGATTTTTATGTTCGGAGCATATTTCAGATCATCCAGAATCTCTTTAATACCAATCAAAGTGAACAAGCGGAACCAATATTAATGAAGCTTTTCTATTTGGCTAAAAACGGAGAGACCAAGGATTATAATTTAATGAAAGATGTTGTATATAGTATTGCTGAGATTTTTTCACCAGAAAAAGCCGATAGGGTGATACTATCAATAGAAGATCAGCAATTGAAAGAAAAACTGGCAAAAGACCTATTTGATGATATTTACCATATGGTTGATGAGCTACGGGAAAGAATTGAGCCTCAATCAATTGCTTCCTATCGTTATCGAGTAAACATATCAACTCACCAAGGAGAAAATTTTAGAAAATTCGCAGCTATGGGCGGAAATGTAAGTGATAATATCCTTGCAGGGCAATTTGATTTTGATAGTCTTGTAGTTTCTTTGATTAGCCAAGAATTCAGCCTATTTCCCACTTTAGATCGGTTATATTCTGATATTATCCAACAAGGGGAGAAACGAATCGGATATGTGATTTTTCCCTCTAAAGAAAGTCTTAATCAAGAAGAACTTACAATTCTTTCAGAAGTATTAAAAAAGCTCATCGCAAGTAAAACTCATGCTACGCAGATGAAAATCTATAATATCGATTTCATCCCCTATCTCGGGAAACCAACCTTAATCATAGGGGCTGAAGAATCTCGAGGACTTCCACTAAAAGAAAAGCTACAAAACGAATTAAGCAGTATAAACATTAATTTGAATACAGACTTATTCGAGGGTGGGAAGATAATAGGGTATCTTATGAAAATATTCAACCAACAGATAACTCGTCCAATCAATTTGGTTTTTTCCTATGAATTTATTAATCAATATGAAGAATTTTCAAATTGCATCAATCTCTTAGTCTAAAGGAAAAGAAAATAATTGTTATGATTTTTATATTCATATCTCCTCCTTTTTTAGTTTATTTCTCCTTGTATAAAAGGGCTATGATTCGATCACTTAAATTGTAATTAAAGTTATAAATCTGTATTTATAACTTTAATATAACACAATTCAATATTTCACCAATTGTACATATTATTTTTTAATTACATAATCGAGCAAATTTATAGGGATTAGAAAACAATGGGCTTGAGAAAGAAAAAGAAAAAAGATGATGAACATAATGAGGAAGCTGCCAGCCCTTTCGGGACATTTTCTCAATTAATTAAAGGATCCAGTAATCCAATGGGTAGCTCCACTGAGCGAAAGATCCCCGATTTTAGCCCGGGTAATAAAGGAGACCGATTTGGAGAATATGTAGATAGATCTGGAGATAAATTATTTCTGGGATCTGATTATAGAGAAATTTTTACAGATTCGCGGAGTTGGTCAGAAATATTAAACGATTTAAAACATTGGACACCATTGCCCTACACCCATGGGATGGAAATGGAACTAATTATCGCCGATGATGATGGAAATTATCCTCCTGGAGATGAGATGGTATATCGGATGAAGGAAATTGTGAAAGATGCGATAAAAATTATGGATCAAATCCTATATGAGGGACGCAGTGATTTCCTTCCAGTCCCCGACTTTATACGGAATAAGGTTTTAGCCCGACCGTGGGGGCAAGAAGATATTGAAAAGGGCTATGTAATGGATATTCGATATCAAGTTGGTGATTCTTCAGTAGATATTGATACGTTTGGACGAGATGGAAATGTCACGGCTATTACATATATTTTAGAACTTGTCACACCTCCGTGTGAATACATTGAAGAATTGGCATATTGGTCCAGCACATTATTCCTCTTAGCAAAAACTACATTACCAAGTGATCTTCATATCATCGCTTCTGCGGTGAATCCAGCTACAAAGGAATATCAGAGAGGTTTAACGCAGGGTGACCACCATCATCTAGGCAGCTTTAAGTCAGAACTGGAGAAAATACAAGCCTATTGCATGATCAGGAATTTTCTGCCGCACTTAATAGCACTTTCTCCCAACTCGCCGATTATAAACAATAAACCGACAGATGTAGTGAAAATTATTAAAAATCGGATAACCGCACCCAACTGTGTGCGTTCTCTGCGCCTTAAATTCAATGCATCTATGTTGAGTAATAATGATCCAAAACATTTCATTCCTTATCTCACCTCAACCAATCAAGACGCTCAAACACATTTCCTTAATGTTATCGCAAAGGCTAGTTTAGAAGATGGAAGATTTCAAGATGTCTTTCCTTTTACCGATTGGAATACGATTGAAGTAAGAGTATGCGATGCACAGCTTTCTATTTGTCGAAGAATTGGAATCGGATTATTGATTGAAACACTATGTTATAAAGCTCGAAAACTTCTGGCACAAGGAACATGGGTGCCTGATGCGGGCAGCGAAACTATCGCATCTAACAGAAAACGAGCCGTCGAGAGAGGATTAATCGCATTATTCAGACCCGCAGGAAATTTAACACGCGAATTTCTTTCTCAGTATGATCCAGAGTTTGCAAAACAATATTTAGGACCAGAGGACCAGCCCGTACGATATATGATGCAAGCATGTCAGAGAATGTTTTTCTATCTTAAAGATGAACTTAAAGAGCTGGGATTTCTCTATTCGCCCTTTCTCAAACCGCTTTTACAGAGTGTGTTCGGGAATGTGAGTTATGCAGAACCCCCTATAACAGAAGCAGAATATCAACTGTCTCTCTATGATTATAAGGTTAAGAATGGCGAGGACCCCAATATCCTATACGATTTGATATATTTCACAGTGCAATATTGCCAGGACCCGCTTAATAATCCACTCACGGGCGTGCTCACTCTCCCAAAAGAAATGTATGATTAATATTATAAAGAAATAAATTACAAAGATACTGGCGTAATTTTTTATATCAATTGGGTTTGATAATATTAGATATTCTACCACTTTTCTCGCAGAAAGTCATGTCCTTTAGGGCAAGAAAAGATTTTGAACCCTCGGTCTTATCGCTCCTCAAAGGCACCCCTTAAAAAGCTACATCGACGGGTTTCTCGCAAGAAAAAAGGCTCACGAAACCGCGGGAAAGCACGACTTCGGTTAGCCCGCCTCTATGAGAAGATAGCCAATCAAAAGCGTGATTGGACTCATAAAATCAACCTTCAGCTTGCAGACACATTTGATGCCGTCATTTAGGAGGATCTCAACATAAAGGGCATGCAGCGATTCAATGGTGGCCTCTCAAAATCGCTGACCCTCGACTTTTCGTGGTATCAATTTAAAACCATCCTACAATATAAGCTAAGCTTGAATGGCGTGGCAAACCCTATCAAGAAGTAGACCAGTTTTTTCCCTCAAGTAAACTCTGCTC
>SHMW01000011.1 GCA_008080735.1 Promethearchaeota archaeon | reverse complement strand
GGTTTCCAATCCTCGCAAACGCCTACCCGATCAAGCAAGGCAAAAGGTTACCAAATTTATCATAACCCCACCCATAAGGTTTTCCCCCTCAAACGGGCACCCCACAAAAGAGGTAAAAAGGAAAGAAAGGGTAAACAAAAGCAAGATCAAGCCACAAAGGTATCAAATGAGTCCCAAAAGTTTTTTAGCAATGACTCAAACTGCCTATGTGTAGTAGTACTAAATAATACCGATTCACGAAAGTGTTGAGGTCAAAAGAGATGTGCACTCCAAATGCATTACAATAGAGTAAATAAAAATTTGTATTCTTTTAAAAGACCGTGTATCTAATATGAATAATCAAGAAAGTCTCGCCCCATACTTATCAATAAGACAAATATTTTCTGAACGAACAATGAGAGATTTAATCTTATTCGTAAGTTTATTTCTATTTACTATCTCGCAAGAATGGAATAATTTCTTGTTACTATTGTTTCCACTAATGACATTTTTAATTGGGTTTTTTTTCAGACTGGTGGATGAAAATAAATGGCGTACCAAATTTCAAGACAGTCCTGTCTCTTATAGTCCATTAGGGTCAGAAAGAAAACATGCTAATCGATTTATATTCTCTGCCTTGCTCTTACAAATTTTCCTGTTTTGGATTGGAGCAGAATCATTATATCACCCTCAATTAATTGATAATTATAGTGTTTTCTTTGTCATACTCTTTATATTTATCTACAATTTTACCTTTTTCTGGATTTTTATTGATATTTGGAAGTATTGTCAAATTAAAGTTGAAATTGAGAGAGGAACTGAAGAATTAACCCGAAAAGTCGAAGTCTATGATAACTTAATAGAATTCTTGGACATCAACTTTTTCAAACATATTACATATATTAGTCTATATTCATTCCTTGCTCTCACGTTTTTAAATCTCATATTAACTTTATTTACATATTTTGGAGGAATGCCAGGCTTTAGCTACGATCTCCCTGGGTCTGGTCTCGAGAGTTCGCCACCTCTCTATTTACACTATTTTGTATTCTTGATATTGATTGCCTCCCCATTTATCACCGTATTACTGCTCTATTTGGTATACAGAAATATCAATCAAATAAAACCCGATAAATTATTTGAACTTCTAGATAAAGTTCCTAAAAATTTGCGTCTACTCATTTTAGAACAACTAAGAATGCTTAATAAAAAGCTTTTAAAAGAGTCAAATTTAGAATAAATTTAACTTTTGATTTTAATTTATATAATTTGTAAAAAAATACTGAATTTCGGCGTTTTAGCAATATAGCTAAAAAAATTTTTATATCATTTTTTATATAAATAGTTAAATAGCAACAAGCAAATTTAAGTGAGTTCTTCCAATATGAATGGTGAGGAGACAAGAGAAACAGTTCCTTCGAGAAAACTTTTATTCAAGGTGTGTATTATCGGTGATGGAGGGGTCGGAAAGACGACACTGGTTAAGCGCTTACTAACGGGAAAATATATCGAACAAAAGATTACCATCGGTACAGATTTAGCCACACATTCTGTCAATATCAAGAATAAAAAGATCATCCTTCAATTATGGGACTTTGCGGGTGAGAAACGATTCCGATTTTTCTTACCTAATTATTCTCGAGGAGCAAAAGGCGTGCTCCTCTGTTATGATATCGCACGTCGATCCACATTCAATAATTTGAAAGAGTGGTATAACATTATTGATGAACATTCAAATCCCGTCTTTGTATTAGTGGGTTGTAAACACGATCTCGGCGATGAAAAGCGCGTCGTCAGCCGAGAAGATGCGAAAGAATTTCAAGAAGAATACAACATTGACGCCTTTTTTGAAACTTCTTCAAAAACAGGGTATAATATACAAGAAGTTTTTGAGAATTTGACTCACAGAATTATTCATAAACAAGAAATTTCACTCTAATGTATAACTAAGAGCTATTAAACTTAAACTAATTCTATGGAATTTGTTATATTGATAGCCCTCAATTTTAAATAGACAAGGTAAGATATATAAAAGAGATTAAAAAAATAAAGTAAGGAGAATGAACAAATTTGAGGGTTTATTCCCCGAGGAGTTCTTCCAGTTCTTCGAGGTTTAGCTCCAGATATTTTGCTGCGATGATTGAATCTCCAATGAGCGTCTTGAAATTTTTCTTGCGCTTCTTATTCAAGAATTTTTTCATTTCGCTCAGATCTGGATTCTTTTCAGTTATTTCAAGTAATTTACTTTTTACGGCGGCGTCAACAACCTTCTTTCCCAATTCAGTTCTAATGATGAGCAGGGCTTCTCCTTTTGGAGCACCCCATGGAGAGTATGAGACATCTGAGAATTCTCCAGAGAAATCGGTACAATAGCGGCATCCTGCCATCCCACCTGAAGAACACGCATATGCAATCTTAAGCGAGACGGTTTCTCGGGCGCCCGTATTGAAATCGTTGGTAAGTAGCTTTGCTAAGCCTTGAAGATGGCATGGATTCGCAATAATTCCCACATTCTTTTTCTTATCTAAGTACGCTTGTCCGATGCCCGTAATTAACGGACCCGCATTTTCCATAGTGCTTGAAGGGATATATTTTTTCGCGTCTTTAGGGCCATCCACTACAACAGGGAAAGCAACAGGAGGTTTCTTGCTTTTTTGTTCTCCCAATACCATATGTTCTACTGCGCCTTCATCAAATGCCGCTTGGACAAGATTAAATAAGATCTCATCTTTATTCGCGGACTTAACTTGGATAATGTCCTTGTAAACCCCTACTCCCAAATCAACTCGGGTCTCTCCGAAAAATCGTTTTTCGATTTCACTCACAGGTAAAAATGAGCGTGGACATGCATTATAACATAAGCCAACTGTTTCAGCACATTCATCGACTACATAAGCTTGCCCCGTCTCTTCACTAAATGCCATATGTGGGCAGAATGCATTACAACTTCCACAATGAATACACAAACCAGCAAATATAACTTCACTTTCAAGATCTTGACTTGATTTTTCTACTTTCATAATTTCACAATTTTGAGTTAGTATATCTTGAATAATGAAATTAAAAATTCGTTAAATAAATTGCGAAAATAAGTGTGAAAAATCACACTATGAAAACTTATTTGAATAAATTTCATTTATTAAAAATATCACCAAATTGGAAAAAAACGTACAAGAATTAAGCTATGATTATCTTGATGAAATCGTGGGAAAGTGTTCCCCCTATTTTTTTGAAAAGCGTAAACCTTTTATATTCCAAAAGCGTAAGAAATAAATACGATCATGTTCAATAATATATTGAGTTTAACTGGTATATGATGAAATATACCATGCGAACATGACAAATTTGAGGGATTCGGGGTTTTAAAAAATTGGTAATTTTTTGAGATTCCCTCATCTCTTTCAAATGGTTTAAAAGATATGTTTGATATATATTAAAAATAACAAGAAAAATTGGTAGAATAATATGTCTATGGACTATAGAAAACGACTCAAAAGAGACCGGTGTGAAGAAGATCATAGTGAGGTTAATTGCTGTGAAAATCCTTGTATCGAATCTCGAGACGGAAATGCTGTATGCATAAATTGTGGGATGGTCTCAGGTCGAGACATTGTAGGAAATGAACGACGCGCATATACTGCAGAAGAAGTAGAGAAGCGACGACGAACAGAGCCTCGATGGCGAGGATTCGGACCGCGAACAATCTTACCAAATGATAAAGTTGATTCGAAGGGAAACCGAATGGGTGCAAAGGAAAAAACATTATTTTCACGTTTATCTAAAATTCAACAATCATTAGTCTCAAGCATCGAGCGAAATTTCTGGGAAGCGAAACCAAAGTTAAAGATGCTTGTGTCCAAATTAAATATTCCTGAATATATTGAAGAAACCGCATGGAGAATTTATGCCGAAGTAGCAAAGCGAAAGCTTACTATGGGGCGATCAATTGATGGATTCATTGGCGCAGCATTATATGCGGCTATCCGAGTACACGAATTTCCGCGATTGCTTGAGGAAGTATCTGATGCTTCCATGACCTCTCGGCACACGATTATTCGTTCCTTAGGAATGATTATCAAGGAAATCTTACCTGATTTGAATCTCAAATACAGACCAGTCACCGCGGAACAATTAGTCTTCAGATTTGGGAACGATTTGGGTATATCGTTGAATACCCAGAAGGAGGCATTGACTCTGCTTCAGAAATCGACCAGAGGAGGCATGAATCGAATAGGGAAAGATCCTAAAGGATTTGCTGCTTCTGTACTTTACATGGCCGCAAAACCTACAGACGACCGCAAAACGCAAGCAGAAATTTCCGAAATCGCAGGCATCACCGAAGTTACGCTTAGGAGTCGTGTAAAAGATGTAGAAAAGAATCTATAAAAAATATTTTTTCCAAATATGAAATTTTTGATTCTTTTGTAGTATCAAGAAATATTGGTAAGTATTTCGGTGGTATTCTTTTTTTAATTTTTTCATTTTTCTTATTTTATTATTTCTTTTCGTTTAAAATATATATGGAATTATTCCACGAATTAATATTGAAACCAACCAAAGAAACGTAAATTCAGAAACTTATTTAAATATCCACATATAGAGATTTATTATAATATATTTTATTTCTAACAGTAAGAAATTATTTTATGAAACTAGTTGAAGAATTAGAGAAAAAATTATCTAATTTGAGAAAGAGTGCGGTAGGAGAGATATTATTAGGTATAATATGGTTTATTATTGGTATCTTGTATTATAATAATATAATAAATCTCAATAATTTGAGTCTCGGAATAATGGGAGGCGTATTCATTGGAGCATCAGTAATCCTAATAGTATTAGGATCAACACATTTTATTAAACTCCGGAATATAATGAAGATCCTTGAGGAATTAAAAGAAGAAATAACATAACAATCTTTCATGTACAAGTAGCTTTCTTTTTTTTTATCTTATGGTCAGAAATAAAAATCTTATTACTCATCTAAAAATCTGCCACAAGTATTTCGTGGTTGCTTGAGCACGTGCTCTCTATCTTTCCAGATGATCCAACTATTGCCCAATTTTTCAAAATGAAAACCGACATAATCTTCTTCTTTAAACTGTTCCAAGATCTTTTTTACATAAGTCCACGATAACTCAGTTTGGTCTACGATTTCATGGATATCAACAGGTTTATTGATTCCTAACTCTTCGTTGAGAAAAGTGATAATTTTTTGGGCTCCTGGTGTAAGTGAATTATGTTTATTTTGAGAGGAAATAATTAACCACCTTCAAATAAAAACTATTGGAAAGAATCAATACATATAAAATAAATAATCTGTAATATTTAAACTCAGTTTATAATAACAAGAAAATTTGAGAATTTGTAATTATTTTTTCATTTCAAGAAATTTTCCCGATTTAAGCAACTCGCACGGTCGAAAATACGACATCTCCGATTTTTCTGCGAATTCTTCTAACATTTGAACCCATTTTTTATAATTTCGTTTTCCCGCGCTGAACGGTCCTGGCATATTCATTGCTGCCACAATAGCGTCATCCACTTCTTTATATCCTTGAGCTACACTCTCTTCTAACAGCCGACATCCTTCATTTAGTTGGATTGCCATATAGAGTTCTGGATTAAACATATCAGCTTTTTGTGAAAAATCTGCGTCTGGTCGGCCATCTTCCGTCCATTCATAAAAACCCTCTCCAGTTTTTTTGCCTAGCTTTCCACTATTTACCAAATCTTTTAGAAAATCAGGGGCAGTCAGTTCCTTCGAAAGAGTTCCAGCGTAATAGTTAAAACTGTGGATAATCACATCGAGTCCTAATACGTCTAATTTCGCTAATGGACCGAGACCCCCTCCTTGCATTGCAATTGCATCAGCATCAATCTGTTCATAGGGAATATTATCTTCGAGAGCTTGTTCCACTAACCACATAACATAAGCCAAGCTAACTCCAGTAAGACGGTTAACTATAAACCCAGGAGTTTCTTTTTCGATTAAAATAATTTTCCTTTTGCCTCTAAGACATGGGAGGCTCTCCGCAAACTTTTTTGCGATTTCCATGGTTTTTACTGAGGTATGCTCTCCCTTTATCACCTCAATTGCGGGTAAAATCACAATTGGAGTAAAAAAATGAATGCCAACAATTTTATCTGCTTTGTTGGATTTCTGTGCTATTTCGGTTATTTTCATATTTGAAGTGTTTGAAGCAAGGATGGTATGCTCTGAGGTTAAATCTCCTAGTTTTCGAAAAAGGTTTTGCTTTAATTCCATTATTTCGGGTATGGCTTCAATTACCATATCCGCCTGCTTTACAGCGTCTTCAAGACTTGTTTCTTTCTTTACGTTCGCGAGCAGATCTCGAACAGATGTCTCAGCATGCAGTTTTCCTTTTTCTTCGAGTTTTGTGAGATTTTGAAAAATAAAGGATTCGGCTTTTGCCAAACTCTCTTCACTAATATCGTAGAGTGTTACGTGATATCCTCCCATTAAGGTCACTTGAGCAATTTCTTGCCCCATCGTTCCCACACCAACTATTGCTACATATTCGATAGGTAAATTGTGGTTCATATAAGAGCTCCCTTTCTAAATACTTAATTTAGATTCTATTATCAAAACCATATAAATATTTCCAGTGCTTAGGAGAGAATAAGTTTTTAGACAAGAAAAGTCGCGATCCCCCATGAAATGAGCATGGTCGCGATTCCTAAGAATATGGAGATCGGTAAACCGGGCAGAATCTTATTTCTTTTAAGACCTTGTATGGTGATACCCGTACCAATGATAATTGCAATTGCCACCAAGACCATTATGATTAGATTACCCGTTATGATTAGAGCAACAGAAGTTAGCATACTATAGAATGCTAAATCGCCAATCCCTATCTCTAGTTTAGAAGTATCATATTCTACTTCCCCGCTTTCAAGCTTTTGTTTGATATCCTCATCCAGCTGCTGCTCATTTGAAGCAAGATCAATCATTTGTTTAATCGGACCCTTTTTATAGAGAACTGCAAATAGATCCCATAAGGATATTCCAATGAGTATGGTCAAGGTCGTCCAGAGCGGCATTATAACTCCTAAAATGGCCCCAGTTAAAAAGCTTACATATAAAATGATGAAGTTTTTTACTCTGACATTTTCTGTTGTAAAATATTTATACAAAAGATAAATGCTTAAAATGGCAATTGATGGAACTAATATGGCGTAATCCGCGATGTTATAGATTAATTGCAAATTTTCGGTGTATGGAAACAGATTAAAGATGACCACCATAATAATTTCGGCAAAAAACCAGGTTTGGAAAAAGGTTATAAATCCTATACTAAACCCAAATACATATTTTAAAATTCCTATCCCTTTTTTCTTAACAAAATAAATCATTACAAATGCAGAGCCAACAGCCATCGCAGTAAAGATAATTCCATTCAAGAGTCCAGCGGCAGCACCGCCTTCCGCTTCTGAGAAATATCCTCCTTCAATCTTAACCCCTGCAATAACTGAAAAGTATGCGAGGATTCCCGCAAATACCACCGCAAGGATTATGGGAATGGGATATAACTTTCTATTGATTCTATAGGTTGGAAAAAAATGGGGTATTGTATCTTTTTCAATAATTTCTTTTTCTTCTGAGTCTTCTTGAGAAGCACGCTCTTCTTCTGGGTAGGATTCTATGGAATTCTCATCGTGTTCATCTTCTGACATAATAAATAAGAATACAATATGATTAGATATATTTCACTTTAACTTAATCAAAGAAATCTATTTAATAAATTAAAGTTTTATAAACCATTAAATCTAAATATCGAAACTGTTTTTATTAGAATAGAAATTTGGCTTAATTCAAAGATGTCTCTATGAGTCGTTACCGAAAATATCAAAGAAAAATTCGAAGATATCAAAAAAAACTCTCCCGTCAGAAATCAAAACTAAAGAAGAAATTAAGTGATTTTAAGCATTTTATCTATAAAATTGGCATATCTTCCACAGAAGAGTTCAGATTAGATAAAAATTCGACTCCCATCTCGTTTCCGAGCCATTTAGGGGTTATTTTTATAGGAGAATTTGATAATGACACCATATTATTTCAGAGTATCCTAGAGAATTTAGAGAAGATTTTTCCCTCCTTCTTTTTTCATATACATCATCTCGGATCCTATGATTTTTCTACTGAAGTGTTTTCGAAGGGTATTATGAAAGAATTAAAAGATATCGAAGAATCCTCAGAACTTCTAAGTTTACATCCAACTAATAAATTTCATCAATTAATTATAAGTAAAAAAGAGCAATATAACTTAGATCAAATAATCGCAATTACAGATTTACCTCTTTATTCATCAAGCGACAATAATATCATCTTCTTGATTGGAGAAGCCCATGTTCCTCATCAATCTTGTATTGTTTCAACGCTTAAATTGAGAGAAACCTTTTATGCCCGAGCCAGTAATGAGAAATTATTTGAAGAACGATTAAATAAAGAAATAATTCATGAGATCGGACATTTGATCTTGGGAACAGAGCATTGCGATACCCAATTATGTGTGATGAGTTATTCTGATACAATTGAAAAGATAGACAATAAATCTACGTTATTATGTAATAAATGCCGAATTAGATTACGTATAGTGAAGCAAAAATATAATTTTTAGAAATAGACATTAGGAAGATCTTTTATAAAATTCTTTGTTAGTTCTACTCGCTTCCTTCGTTCTTTTCTGTAATATCGTAATGGAAATAGTTCGTTTTTCGTAAAGTTGTATAATTTTACCCAATTCTGAGCTACTTTTTTAATTCTATATTCTTCTGCTACTTCTCTTGCGTTCTTTCCCATTTGAGCTCTAAGATCATCTTCATCGAGTAATTTTACTACGTAATCTTCAAATTCTTTTAAATTATTCGCCAAATAGCCCGTTTTTCCATGTCTTATCACATTTGCAATCCCACTGCCATTTGTCCCGACATTTGGAGTGCCTTGTGCCATTGCTTCTAAAAGCACTAATCCTTCAGCCTCAACCCAAGACCATAAGCACGTAACATCTGCAGCGTTATATAATCTTAAAAGGTCGTTGAAAGGTACCCTACCAGCATAAGACACGTAATCTCGATATTTTCTTTTTTGTACAATTTTTTGAACTTTTTCCGTGGATGGCCCCTCGCTTCCTACAAGAAGCAGATGTGAATCTGGAACGCGTTTATGGATTTTTGAAAAAGTTTTAATAATTTGAATTGGATGCTTTTCTGGTGATAAACGAGATGCGTAGAGTAGGACTTTTTTCCCATCAATCCCATACTTTTCCCGAATCCCATTTTCCTTCATTTCTTTAAAATAAAAATCCCTTATTCCATTACTAAGTGCGACAATGGGTTCTTTAAAACGATAATTCATAAGAAGTTCTTTCTTCGTTTTTGTGGGAACATGACAGAGGTCATACTTTTCCATAATTAAACGTTCATACCTCCAAATAAGATCATTTTTAGATAAAATTCTACCAATTAGCGGTACGTATTGGGCTGCATAAAATGTCATTGGACTATGATGGGATCCAACCATCGGTAAGCCTAGCATTTTAGACCAATTAATGCCTAATGCGCCAATAGAAGCGTGGGTTTGTATATGGGCAATGTCTAAATCGCTATAGTCACAATTGAATATTTTATGTAAGGGTACACTGAGTACAAATCCAGTTTTCTTTGCCACACGGGCGCCCCCTAAGTCATGATAATATATGTGATCAGGTTTATCTTCTTCGTTTTCTATTCGTGGTGCGAATATATGAACATCATGTCCAAGCTCTGCTAACGCTTCACTTAAGAACCTTACAGCATGTGCAGATCCGTTCAATTGGCTATACATAGCGCTAAACATACCTATTTGCAGCCTATCTCTTACCATAATAAGAATCCCACAAGGTTTTTTATAAGACCTAATTTTATTTAATCATCCATTTGATTAAATAGTTTCGCATCTTATTAAAAAAAGAGTTGAAAATTAATAATTCTAAAAATCTCCTCGGAAATCTATCGAGGAAATACCCATAATTTATTCTTACGTTATTTTGGTATTTTTTTGATTTTTATAGCTAATTTTTATCAAATCATAATATATTCATAACTTAAATAATACAAAAATCAGTATGAGGGATAAAATTTTTTTTGAAATAAAGATTTTGATAAATATGGATCCAGAAGAAAAGCATATGATCGCCAAGGAAATTGTGAGAGAGAGACGTTTACCATATTCGATTGAAGTTGTGGAAGAAAACAACAACAAATATCGAGTAATTAATAATTTCGGAAGTGAAACGACCTATATTAAAAAAGATGGGCATTATTTTTTGGAAGATGAATTAGAATAATATCTTATTTTATAAATAAGAAATCCTAAACTCACTAATAATTAATATAACAGAATGACAATTTTTTGTATGTTTTATTTCAGATAAGAATATAAAATCATAGTATTTTATTTAATATAGAGAATAAAAAATTAAATTAATGAGAATAAAATAGATGAGGAGACGAACCCGTTCCGAACGAGATAGCAAAAAGGACGAGAAATTTAGGGCAGTTATTGATGCAAATACATCGCTCTCAATGTATAATAAAAAGAATCGCTCTTATTGTATCGTCCGCAGAGATCTAGCAAAGGATTATGATATTGAGGTTGACGCCTCTGAAGCCCCTGTTTTAAACAAAATGCTAAACGATCCAGATCCTTATGAGAGTTCTATGGCAGACATAAAAATCTTAGAAGAGGAAATTTTTCCAATTAATGACGCTATAAAAGAGGTATTTGGAGAATCAAAAGATCTTCAATTGAATACCATAAAGTTATCGATTGGCGGAAGTAAAACAGATTATGTAACAATTGATGAGACAGATCTGATTAAGTTTGATGTTAAGCCTACGCTCACGGGACTAATGAGTTTTATTGAAGAAAATCAAGAGAGCATCTTAGGTTTCCTTGATTGTAATTATATTAATGAAGAGGGAAATGTAATATATCTCAACTGCGGGAAGAAGAACCTATCCGATAATATATATTCTATAAAGCTTAAAATTCTCGCTTCCATGCAACAGCGAGGGTTCTTTCTCCAGCAAGAACATAAATATTATGGGCTACAACTTTTCCTCATTATAGAATCGAAAATTCCGAATGATGATAAATTGCTTGAGCTTCTAAAAGAGTTAGAGATTGATTGGGAGCTCATCTTCTTTAGAAGGAGATTGGCAATACACGACTGGACAGAAATTGAATGTGAACGAGATTCAGAGAATTTAAAGAGCTATCTTAGAGCAAAATTTGAAAGTTTAAATTATTTTGATGTAAATAACATCACCCGATTAGTCACCAAGAATAATTTGGCATTCATAGTTGCTGATAAGATGGCTTCACTATTGCACAAAATGAAATCGGAGCGAACCTTTCAAATCCAGGAGAAGAAATTCCAAAAGCCATCCTTTAGTGGAGAAGATTACCCCGGAGATGAATATTCGATAACCTTGAAAAAAGCAGAAATCGCAGCGGCCGCCAAATTAGCATGTGCGTATCTAGGAATTCAAAAAGAAATCAAATTTGATAGAGACATCTCGAACGCGGAAGTAATAAAATATCAAGAGGAACTAACTAATATCTGAATTGAATATTCAAAAACCAATTCATTCATATTCTAATTTCATTTTAATACTTTATTGCTTTAAAGCATAAAATTCCCCCAAATTGACTTATACGATCACCAGCAGTACTTTCTTCTGGGATGACTTTTGTGTTTATTCCCTTATTTTTTGCTATCTGTTTTAATCTGTATATTCGATTTTTCTGCGGATGATTCTCAAGAAATTGGTCGGTTAGGAGGAGATAATCAATTTCTTCAGATACCGAATCATCTTTTTTACCTCCTTCATATACTCGTTCTTCAATTTCCTTTAATCCATATAAAACTGTGTAATTGGGATTTTCTATATTAATGGTTTTTTCTAATTGTTTAATTAAAAAATAACCTTCTTGTGAAATAAGATCTTTTAAGACCTTTTTTGTATCTTCCTTTTCAAGTAGGTAAGCAATACTACTTAACTTGTGGGCACTTCCAGAGATGTTCCCAAAAAAAGCCTGATTTGGTCCTCGTGAATTAATTAACCAACGATGATGTTTTGTAATATGGGATAAAAAGGCTTCTGACCAATCTTTATCTCTCGGAGAGACAAGGAGAATGCTTCTCAGTCCGTTTTCAATCGGAGGTCTTAATAAATCTAATAAGTCTTCAAAATAATGATAATAATCCTTTTCACTAGCGTTTTTCCATTTCCTTTTTAGAGGCATAGTTCTATAGATTTTTACAGATTCGCTAAATATTTTCCAAATATGAATTATTTGCTCATCAAAATCGACCAAAATTCCGACTGGAAATCCACGCTTTTTCCTTTTCTTTCTTCCCATCAGTAAAAATAATGATGGGATCTCAAAAGCTTTTGGGTTAAAATTATATTAAAATTAAGCGATAATTAAGTCAAAATCAAACTTTCTATAATAAAATAAAAAGAAATAAATACCTTAAGGGTTAAATTATCTTAAACCATAAGATTCTTTAAGTAATTCATCATTTTTAAAGCCAGCTTTAATACTGTGACCTGTTTTCACATTGGTAACCGTATAAATTGCGGGAGCAAATAGCCCGGGATCAATATCATAGAATTTATAGTCCACTTCCTTAAATACCTTCATAAAGGGTTGTCCATAGCTGGGTGAGGTGTTCGCGGGTGCTTTTTTGACAAGGTCAAAGATTTCCTCCTCTTCTTCTTTATCGACTTTAATGGTATAGTAGGTGAAACCTCCAGCAATTAAAGAATCATTAGTTCTTCCCATCGCTGCAAAATCATCCTTCGCAATTGGGGCAACGGTGGTTGTACCGAATCCATCAAGGATGATGTCCAATGGAAAGTCTATTTCATGGAATTTGTGAATTCCAGTCTCCACAATTCTTGCCGCTACTTGGATAGAGCCCGTCAAACATGCTGTCGGGGCGCAAACCGCGTAAGTTTCACCCGCATCGACACCACATTTGTCGGCAACAATCTCCATAACTTCCTCATTTGGTAATTTAGCGGTTTCAAAAACAATCACTGCGCAATTTGAATCATCTTCATAATCAATTTCTTCGAATAATTTCTTTTCAACTTTGCTCTTTGCACGTGCAGGACCACTACCAAGTGATTCGAACACTTTCTTTTTCTTGATCTCCCCATCTTTTTCTACTTCTTTTTTTAGCTTAACATTCCATCCAGCTAATTGTGAAGCCATACAAGATATTATCGGATAGGAGGTGTATACGTTCACCACTGGTAAATAATGACCTTCTATATCGCAATTTGAGAAGCTCACCTTACCTAAGCCCCCCATACAGATCTCCCCAACTAATCGTCCACCTTCCCATGATGCATCTTTCATATCCAATACTGTTGCGCCATTCTCTAATTTATGAACTTCAGCTTTATAGATTTCTTTCTTATTAATAATTTCGTGAACTATATCTCGAGCTAATTCATTAATTTTTACGTGATGCATTTTTCACACATTGTTTTTTTATAATTTTTTAGATATGATCCTTATTATATTTTTTGCTTGGTAAATTATCAATATCTAAAATAATTAGGACTTTAAAATTTCGCGAAGGGTTATTAAACTTAAGATAATAAGATTTACTAAGAATCTTCAAAAAGGTACATTGTGATAATGATCGATTTTACGGAAAAATATAACCAACTAAATACAGACTTAGCATCATTAAAAGACTATTTTCTCCAAAATATTGAAGAATTGAATGGCCCCGTGAATATATACACCCATCTTGATTCTGATGGACTATCCGCAGGCGCAATATTGGGAAAAGCACTATATCGGGAGGATTTGCCCTTTCAAATCACCATATTGAAACAGTTAGAACGAGAAGAAATAATAAAAATTAAAAAACAATGTGAAGATAAACTCAATTTCATCATATTTTCTGATTTTGGTAGCGGGCAGTATCAAGACCTAAAGGATAATATTGATAACCCATTTCTCATCTTAGACCATCATCTCCCTTATAGTGTCTCTGATAAAGAACAATCCGATACAATAAAAAGGATATATATGGAGACAAAAAAATGGCATTGTAATCCTTACTTTTATGGATTTGATGGTAGTGTAGAGGTTTCTGGCTCCGGAATGTGTTATCTTTTTGCAAAACACCTAAACAAACATAATACAGACCTTTCTGTTATTGCCCTTATTGGAGCAAATGGAGATGTTCAAAATCAAGGACCGAATAAATCATTTACGGGGATAAATGCAAAAATTGTAGAACAGGCAAAAGAGAATAACCTAATTGAAATTGTTGATGACATTAATTTTTCTCCTATTAAACCATTAAATGAGGCAATTGCTTACTCTTCAGATATAAATTTACCCGGATTGAGCGGAGATGTAAATAAAACGTTAAAGTTCTTAAAGCAATTGGGAATATTGATGAAGCATGCCGATGGAAATGTTAGAACCTTAATGGACTTAAACCAAGAAGAAAAACAAAAATTAACTTCCGCGATTATAGAATATATATCCCTAAAGCGTGATATTGAACCCTACGAAATCATCAATAAACTAATAGTAAACAGATATTTGGTAAATGGAGAGAATGAAGGTTCGGATTTACAAGACATAAATGAGTTTTCTAATGTATTAAATGCTTGCGGACGGACAAATAATGCATCCATAGGCATTGCGATTGCAATGGGAGACAGAGAGGAGGCTTATAAACAAGCTAAAAAGAATTTGAAAGATTATAAAAAATCTCTAGTGAAGGCTCTCACTTGGATCAAAGAAGAGGAAGTGATTTACGAGATGGATTATATCCAATATTTTTATGGTGAAGATGTTATTCCAGAAAGTATCATTGGAACGGTATGCTCAATGCTTATATTTGATGAAAGCAAAATAATCAATAAAAAAAAGCCTATCTTTGGATATGCGAAAAGAAAAGATGAAGATATCTTTAAAGTTTCTGCTCGGGCAGATAAATCGATAGTCGAAAAAGGAGTTAATCTGTCCGAAGCGATTAGAAAGGCATTAGAATTATCTGAATTGATAGCTCTTGGTGGAGGGCATCCCCCTGCTGCTGGCACGAAAGTTCCCACTCAAAAAATAGATATATTTCTTGAGAATTGTGATAAAGTAGTTGAAGATCAATTAACGAATAGCTAGTTTATTTATATCACATAAGTTTCTCCAGTTTCTGGAGCGACCGAATTAAATCCTTTTGCTACTAATTCACTTGCGAATTTCGTGGTAGAATCACTATCTCCATGTACGCAAAACACTTCTTTTGACCCATTTGAAAAAGTCAAGTTATCCATATATGTGTGTAATCCCTTGCCATCAGCATGACTTGAAAAATCATAATAATCGACTTCACATTGGGCTTTGATATTAATATCATAACCAGTTTTACGCTGTCTATCATTTTCTCGAAATCTAAACACGCCGGTATCTAATAAATCTCTTCCCGGAGTACCTTCAACTTGATATCCAACCAAATAGATAGCAGAATACGGATCATTCAAGATTGTCTCAATATATTCTAATGCGGCACCGCCTTTCAACATCCCAGAAGTTGTTACGATGACACCTGTTGATTTTCGGGCAACAGAGCGTTTTTTCCGCCTACTAACAAAATCCACATTTCGTAATGCTTTTCGATAAAAATGCCGATTTTTTAATGCTTCCGGATAATCAAAATAAATCTTTGCTATTAGTTTTCCCATTCCATCAAGGAACACTTTTTCTCTATATCGATGTCTATTTAAGATCATAATCGCCTCTTGGGAGCGGGCGACAGCAAAAGCTGGTACTAACACCGTTCCCCCGTTCTGAGTAATCTCAATTACATCTTCTACAAATCGTTGTTCCAATTGATCTCTTGGAGGATGTTCTCGTAAAGCATAAGTAGACTCGACAATCACGGCATCGATATCGGGAATATCCAGTGGATTTGCTGAATCTACAAGATTGGTTTTTTTGGTGTTAAAATCTCCAGTGTAGAGGATTTTTTTTCCATCCACTTCTAATAATATAGAAACGCTTCCAGGGACATGACCCGCATCGTAAAATGTTATATAAAAATTATCGGAGACTTTCTTTCGGGCTCGTATCGGTAATAGATATGCATTCCGTTTCATATTATCAATCTCTTTCAATCCAAACGGATAGGGATATTTCGAGATTTTCAGCGTATCTTTTATTAAATTGTCGATTATGTCCAATGTGAGACCGTTTGTAAAAAGTGGTGGGCTTTTACCGTGTAAATATAAATATGGTAATGCGCCAGAATGATCCACATGACAATGTGTTAACGCGACTCCTTTTAATTGCGTGAGATCTGATTTTTGTGGTAATCTTTCTTCTTCCCGAAACCTAATACCATAATCTAATAGAAATTTATCTCCGTTTTTAGATTCAACTTGGATTGCCGATCTTCCGACTTCACGACAGCTTCCTAAGAATGTGATTTTAGCCATTGGTTATCTTTCATATGTTATTATTATTTAATTCTAAAAGGGAAAATACTTTAAATAAAATATTTTTTTTGGTTATATTTTATTCATATAGCTATGATTCTCTCAATATCTTTGAAGTTCTATTTATTATTAATTTAATTGAGTTTTAATGGATTTTTATTAGTTTAAATATCAAAAAACTTTTTATACATTTACTATAAAAAAGAAATATAACTCATACTGAAATATGATTTAAAAATGAGACCAAGCAAACAAAATGATACAGCAAGTATCGGCATAATTGGCGGGACTGGCTCTGATCTTGAATTAGAAGATGTAGAAGAGATAAAAGTGTATACACCTTATGGTCCCACTTCGGATGCGATCAAACTTGGCAATTTTAAAGGCAAAAAAGTAGCCTTTTTATCTCGCCATGGAACAGGACATACCATACCACCTCACAAATTAAATTTTAGAGCGAATATTTGGGCGTTGGAATCATTGGGGGTAAAAATTATTATTTCTCCCTCTGCGGTAGGATCATTACGTAAAGAACATGAAAAAGGAAAATTTGTCCTCGTTGATCAATATATTGACAGAACTAAAAAACGTCTTGACACCTTCTATGAAGGAGGACAAGTATGTCACATTGGGCAGCCTGATCCCTATTGTTCATATTTAAATAATTTGTTTTATGAAACCGCTCAAGGCATTGGAGGACTTAATATTCAAAAAGGTGGAACGTATGTGTGTATAGAAGGCCCTCGTTTTTCCACGCGTGCAGAATCAATTATGTTTCGCCAGTGGGGAGGAGATATAATCGGAATGACCACCTATCCCGAGGTTGTCCTTGCTGCCGAAAAAGAGTTATGTTATTGTTGTATTGCGACCGTAACTGATTTAGACGTATGGGCAGGAGAATGCGAGAACTGTGGCGTAGTAGAATTTGGTGATAAGTGCGAGAAATGCGGAGGTCCAGTCCAGGCTCTTGCTGTTGATGTGGAAGAAATACTTGAAACTATGGCTCAAAATGCAGAATTTCTTAAGCAGATGTTAGAATTAACAATTCCCAAGATAGACACAGAACGAGATTGCCCATGCCACCAGTCTTTACAAGGTGCGATTCTTTAAAAAGGATAAAAAATAAAATAAATTTTTTTTAATTTTCTTCGTATTTATTTACAAAATTTTTTTTTATCATTATTCTTCGACAGGAATCTCTACTAAGGAAAGTAGATCGTACTCGGTAAGTAAGTCTCTGCCGTGTAAACTGCCAGTCAATTCAATAATGAAAGAAATACCGGCGACCTTCCCACCTGCCTTTTTTACTAATCGTGCTGCTGCAGCTGCGGTTCCTCCAGTTGCAAGTAAATCATCGAATAATAACACATTATCTCCTTCGTTTATCGCATCTTTATGCATTTCGATCGTATCTGTCCCATATTCCAGTTCATAGGTTTCTTGATGACAATCCGCGGGAAGTTTTCCTTCTTTTCGAATTAAAATGAAACCCGCATCAAGAAGATAGGCTATTGCTCCACCAAAAACATAACCGCGAGCTTCGATTGCGGCTACTTTATCAATTCCTTTATCCTTGTAATGATTGACGATTCGATCTATAGAATCTTTAAACGGAAGCGGTTCCAAACACAGAGTGGTGATGTCTTTGAATTGGACACCAGCAACAGGCCAATCGGGCACATTTCTTATAAAATCAATAAGCTTTACCATAATTTCAACAACTAATGCTGTAATTACCTTTAGTAATTTTTTGTATTTTTTTAATTATTGGAATTATTTAACCATTACTCATCTTCCTAACTGAAACAAAATTCCCTTTCGAACCTAAAAATATAGCAAAAAACTTGAATCCCTTTTTCTATTTAAAAAATTTTCACCGATTCAAGAAAGTAATTTTTGGATTTTTTGATTCAAATGATATTCCTATATTAACTCTTGCCTCTTTTTTTTTAGAGAATAAGAAATCTCATATCAGCTTATTAACTCAATTTTTTTTGGGAAATCTAAAAAATTAAATACCGATTGAATTATTAAATTTATAAACAAAAAACATCATACTAGTATTAGTAAAAATTCGGTGAGAAATACGTATGAAAACACTTATATTCGGACCTGCGGGAAGTGGCAAGACAAGTTTGCTTCGCACAACGTGTTTAGGCTATAATTTTATGAAAGTGGTGAACTTAAAACCTACTAAAGGCATCTCAAGAGAGAATTTCATATTTCGGGGGATCATGGAGCTCAATGTGTGGGATGCTGGAGGCCAAGAAGTCTATATGAAGAGATATTTTTCTGAAAAGCAACGGGAACTCGTATTCTCGGAGATTACAACTACCGTATTTATGGTAGACGCCACCGTGAGCGATCCGAGAGTGAAGGACGTATTTGAAAAATATCTGATGAATGTTTTTGAATTTAGTCCTCATATCGACCGTATTTATGTATTGCTCAATAAAATCGACCTACCCGAGTCAGAGGAGGATACCCTCTATAAAATGCTCTCTGAAAATCTTGACGAGGATATGAAGGAAAAACTTCATTTCACTCCCGTTTCAGTTAAGGAAGGAACTGCCCAACATCGCCTCATAGAAATTTTAGATTATGAGATACAGAAATCCACCTTAAGTTTGCAACGTTTAGGAAAGATTCGACATTTATTAGACCAATTCAAGATCGATACATTATCCGAATACTTATTGTTCAATCGTCCAGACGGACTCTTGATTGCTTCAACATTAGGGAAATTTGAATCAAAACCATTAGAATTTATGAAGTTTGAGATTGGAACTTTAGACTCCAATATGTACCAAATTTATAAAAAGATTATGAAATTGATGAATAAACCGAGTATTTCCCCACTCGATTTATCGACTATTATTTATGAGAGCGACTCAGCTCATATTTTAATTAGGGAAGTCGCAAATGAAGCGATTTTGATGGCAGTCACCAAAAATAAGGATGAGAATGTATTTTTTGATGTGATGAAAACCATATCAGGCGAAAAATTTGAAGATCTAAAATCCTATTTTAAGAACAACGAAAATTTATAAGTTCGTTTTAATGGTTTTTCCATTCCTAAAATTGCTATATATTGAATATAATTTCCAGACGTAAAACATTTTTGTATCGCTATAAGAAAAAATGTAAAAGAAATAGGAGAGAAATTTAATATTAAAATTTTAATTAGCTATTTTTCTTTCTCGTGTAAGGCCCGTTTTTCCAAAAGTTCTTGCGAAGATCGGTGAGGTCGCCTGATAACCGTATCATTAGATTTTTCTATTTCTCGGGCAACTTGACACATATCCGCCGCTGTTTTCATCATCTCATGGGCCGCCGCAAGTAATGGCATATAGTCTTCTCTTTCTTTTAAGACAAAACATGCTTTTCCTGTGATTTTGGATACTTTTGATGCGATTTCAAATGCGGCGATAGCTTTCGCTTCGGCATATGGATTCGCAAAGCGCGCGGCTTCTACAGCAGTTGTTGCATCCACTTCGATTTGAGGAAGCGTTGGAGTTTTCCCTTCTAACATATCCATAATCACGGTGTTCAATTCATCAACGATGATATTGAATACACCGGTGACTGCTAAGACCTTGAGTAAATTTGAATTGAATACACTCATTTCGATTGGATCTAAGAAAGGTCGTCGAGCTCCAATCATGCTGTCGCATTCTACGATAATGTATCCTAATCCTTTCTCTTTGAATTCCTCGATTGCCTTTTTGGCAGGAGCATCAGAAATTATAATGGCAGGTATGTCTCCAACTAATTCACGAGCTGCTTTTGGTCCTTTTAATGCGGCATTAGGAGAAGACATTAGGATTAAATCAGGTTGGAATTCCAATAACTTTTTCATTGTTTCAACGCATTCTTCTGGTGGATGCATCTTCGGTCCAGAGGTTACTTCTCGAAAGATAACACGTTCTCCTTCCGCACGTTCGTCTATAAGGAAAGATAACAGAACAGAGGAGCCAATAGTCCCATTTTTAAGCACTCCAATGTTTAAAACATTTTCACTCATTTTTAATACCTTATCAATTTTGGGTGATAAATTAGAATATAATAATTTTATATTATTAAAGAATATTTTTAGACTTTATATTTAAATTTTTCAAAGTTTTATTAAATAGTAATCCTTTTTTATAAAAAAGAATAGAGATGATATGAAATGGAGATAAATGGCATAGAAATAGAAGATACTTATTGTGAAGCATTCGGCGGATATTTCGCCCGAGTAATCGTTACTGCTGCCAATAAAACGTGGTTAGACATTTGTGCTCGAGAAGCGACTGGTTATGGAACTTCAACGATTCATTGTGATTCTGAGGCCGCACTTGATGTGTATATTTCGCCCGAAGATACCCCAGATAATCGTCCTGGCGCCGCATTGATGTTTTTTATCAATGATAAAAAGAAAGTGGATTCGGTATTGTTAGGGCGCATCGGTCAATGTATTTTAACTTGTCCTACGACTGCGTGTTTTGATGGAATGGAAGAATCATTAGATCCAGAAAAGGAGTTTGAAGTCAAGACTGGCTTTAAGTTAAAATTTTTTGGAGATAAATTTGAAGAGAAAGTAGAAGGAAAGTTTGATTTTGAAGCTTGGAAAATTCCTGTGATGGACGGAGAATTCATTGTTCAGAGTTTATTTAAAGCAGGAAAAGGTATTGCTGGGGGAAATTTTCTCATAATGGGGGAAGATCAGAGTTCCACTTTAGCTGCAGCAGAAAAGGCTGTTAAAGCAATGAAAGACGTGCCGAACGTAATCGCCCCATTTCCTGGAGGCGTGGCTCGTTCTGGTTCCAAAGTTGGCTCAAAATATGACTTTCTGGGTGCATCCACCAATGATCCTTTATGCCCAACTCTTAAGGACAAAATAGACAATTCGGAGCTGAAAGAGGGAGAAAATTGCGTATATGAGGTTATAATAAATGGTGCTACTGAATCCGCGATCAAAACCGCAATGAAATTGGGTATTGAGGCAGCCGTGAAAGTACCCGGAGTTATGAGAATCTCTGCAGGCAATTACGGGGGTAAATTAGGCAAATTCCAATATAGACTACATGATGTAATGGGCTAATATGCTTAAAAAATAAGTTCAAATAGAAATAATTTAAATATTTTTTATTTCCTTTACTATTCCTTACAATCTTCTCTTGATTTTTTTTTGCGTCGGTTTTTCCATTTTTTCTTTGGGTTTTTCTTCAGGTTGGGTCGGTGCTTTTTCTTGTGGCTTGGATGGAGCTTTTTTCGATGGTTTTTGTTTGGCAGGTTGGGTGCTTGGTTTTCGTTTAATGAGTTTATATGCCAGCGCGATACCCATTAAAAGTCCGATAATTAAGCCAACTATTAATGTTATCCAGGGCATTATTAATCCTAAGGCATCTGGTACTATTCTTATTTGTTTGGGTGCTTGTCCAATATCAGAAGTGAGGGAAGTAGTGGAATCATCTGAATCCGTGACGGAAATATATACATTCCAGGTTCCTCTCACCAAATCAATGGAGCGGATTGCAATTTCGAAATTTGCGGGAGTGTAAAGTTTAGTGGTATTAAACCATTCGTCATTTTCGTTTAAGAGTGAGACAGTAACATACTCAATATCACTATCTTCATCAGATACGTCAAAAGTAAACGTAATGTCGTCCCCATAGAATATCGATATTTGCTGAGCTGGGCTTAATCCGTTAATCCAAAAATTTTTAATCTCAGGACTTAAATTAAGGATAGTGATGTAATGGATAAACGAACTCAGCCCTCCATCAGGGTCAATTGCCGTTATATTTAGAAGATATTGCCCAATAGGTCTATTTTTAGCAACATTTAATGTCAATGTAAAATTATTATCTGGATTTTCCGATTCCTCTACTTGCCCAAGCTTTTGTCCTAAAGGAGTTGTTAATTGGGCAGAAACATTTATATCTTGAATTGCCGATTCAATATCGGAAACATTAATCGAAATATCGAAATCTATAGTTCTGTAGATCTCATCAGGTATGGATAATGTGCTTTCGAGAATTTCAGGATTATAATTCAACACTTTAAATCGGAAATAGGTCGGTTCAGTTCTTCCGCTACCCTCGTCCGTAAGATTAACTTTTACATAATAATGTTTGTTTACTTGGGTAAACAAAGATTCATTAAGAAACAAGCTGAATCCCTCAATATCGTCTCCTGGAATATATTTAATTGTGGTTTGTAAACTCGGATCGGTGCTATTCACGATTGAGACTTGGTAGCTAAAATTTCTCTGTGGTTCGTAGGCAGATATATTATCGATGAGGATTTTCACATTAAGCGTTTCATTTAAGTATCCTTCATTATCATAATTGGGAGGAAAATCTGCCGCATAATAATTTGAATAGATGAATAATTCGGTTTGAACTGGGTCCGTATTTATTAAGACACCCGATTCATTATATACTTGAAAAGTAATCATCGTTGTCCCGTTTGGAACATAATAGGGGGGAGTATAGGTGTATGTAAAGTTTTCACCTGTTTTATGTTCCATATCAAAGACATCACTTGACCCTCCTGGATACTGAAATTTTACTTTAGAATAATTGGCATATGATAATTCTGTTGTATTGATTTCAATAAAAACCTGATCAAAAAGTGCGGTTACAACCGTATCATTCACATAAATATTTTCAGCACTGATTGTGGTCTTCTGAGAGATTTTAATTTTTTCAGAGTGATATGATGATTTATCGATTGTATTAGGTTGGCATAACAAAAATCCTGTAAATATTGAAAAAAGAATTATTGCGCACGCTATATGTTTCTTATTCAGTTTCATTTTTATCTCCTTAATAGTTTGGTTTTCATCTCTTTATTTTTAAAGTATAATACTATCGCAATTGGAATAATGATCGGCACTACATAAAATAGAATGAGATTCATAATCGATAGAACTACTTGAATCTCACAATAAAAGCTTAGTTGCTCATTCCCTTCCGCGTCTTTTATTACTATTTGGTATGATTTTATACTAAAGTCATAGGGGTTAATAGTTGGGACAATTCCTGTTTGAATTCTATTTTCACCCGGAACTAACTCATTTAGCTCAGTTTGTATTAGTTGGTTATTAATATAAAGCGAAAAAGCTTCAGTGGTACGTTTGTTATTTCTAATTTTGAATACAAACTGGGCTGAAGATGATTGAGCAACACTGGAAGGAAATGAAGCTTGTATGACTTCTAGTTTATTAAGCACTTGAAGAGTAAATGACTGATTATAAAAAGTTATGGAAGATTTAGAAATAAGCATTTGTACAGTAATAGAATTTTCATTAATCACCTCTGAGAGGTTAAGATTTTTGAAAATAGTAATAAATTCTCCTTTTGAGAGAGAGTATTCTTTCTTAAAATTGTCAATATAATCCCCTACAAAACTTAGATTAAATGATTGAGTCTCATTTACCAAAAAGTTTTCCAAATTTATAGATATATAAAAGATATCTCCTTCAACCACCTTTTGATCATATGCAATTCTTGAGAGATAGAGCGAATTTCTAATTTCCACTTCTACCGTATAATTTAGAAATAAGGTACTCCCATTTTGTAACAGAAAATAAAAATTGGTAGGTCCTAATTCCGCTGTACTGATAATAGAAAAGTTAATCCATAGGTCGTTCAATTCTGAGGAGTTTAGGAATTTAAGTTTAGGTGAATTAGAAGATATTCCGTTCTCGGTTTCGACGGAAAATGTGAGATTTACATCCTCTTCTCGGGTATTATTAAACGTGATGGTTATATTTCTTCGCTCTCCTTGGAATAAATAGGTTAAATCCTCCAATCCAGAAATATAATTAATGCCGGAAGAAACCGTAAATTCCATAGAGGTGTCTGTATATGCAAAATAGGTTGAATTCGCCCAGATATACACAAAATAATCCTGTCCAATCGGTAATGATTCATTTATCGAAAAACTAAATATGTCGGTCCCATTTTCGTTTGTCGTGCGAATCTCTTCATGGAACCAAGTTCCATTTGGATATACAAACTGATACCCTATGCTCGCACTCGGAATATTACATGTATTTCCATTTGAGGTAAAAGTATAGTTAGCAATCGTAACTAAATCTTCCTCGTTAAATATGAATTCGGGAGGAGAGCCACTCTTATTGAATAGGCTGGAAAGTGATGTCTTCTGATATAGCTCATATGCTTTTAGGTAGGCTTCGGTGAGTCTTAAGTTGGAAAGCAGATTTTTGTTTGAAGAACTATCTGTTTTATTATACGCCTTATTAGTAGAATCGTAAAAAACACTCTGGAATTCTTCATATATTGCAGTGGCATTATTGTAATAGGAAAGATTAGCAGATATATCAAACAATTTGAGAAGAGCCATCATCATAAATGCATTATAATCAAGATCAACAATTGAAGTCCAGCTACCGCCCCAACTATCTACAGATGTTCGATAGAGATTGCCATTCTTTAAATTACTAGTATAAATTGTCTCGAATAAGAGAGTGGCATTTGTTAAAAATTCAGAATTATCCGTTACTACCCACATTTCTATTAAGGCTAGAATACCAAGGGCATTTGTCTTTAAATCTTTTGTAGTGTTAAAACTAGTCAGACTCTGATCACTACTATTATAGTAGCCATAATCGCTCGTGTCCCAAAAGTATTCATTTAAAGTATTCATCGTCTCATTCGCCAAAAGAAAAGCTTGGTCTCGTATATCTTGATCGAAATTGGTTTTTTGAGAGACTTTTAAGGTCGCTAAGACAGCATATAAATTGCTTTGCGCATAAATATCTCCCGTAGATGAATTATAATCCAAGAAATATCCATTTGTTGTGTTCCAAAAATCTGTGGAATTAATTAAGTCAAGCATCTGGATAATGTGATTTTTATATTCCGTTGATGGAGAACTTGGCATATTATCAACTAAAAGAATAATAGGCATAAGATTGTCAATCAAATTCCTCTTGGTATTTCTGGTGCCTGTTGCGGTATCGACTGATTCGATAAATCCATAACCATATTGCCCTTCCCCTTCATACCATAGATTAGTTGACTTTAAATCAAGATAAGCATCGTAAATTTGACTGGAACTAAGACTTTGATTGTATTTTTTCAAAGTATTGTAAAGCAATAGATTTTCAAGTGAATAGACGAGATCATCTATTATTGTACCACCATCACTATCGCTTTCTCTATAGTATGTATCTATAATCCATGGTGCAAAATCCGATTTGAAATTTAACTCAAAAAAGTTCCAAATATCATCAAAATTTTCCGTATAGGGATCATCGAATACATCAGATGGGACATCTTGCGTTTTTGGAGCAAAATATGTATTTTCGTCCCGGGCTCCCTTATCAAAAGAATCGAGAGGGGAAGAATTGATAAAACTTGATAATATGAAGTTAAAAATAATGATCGAACTCAATAAAATTGATAATATATACAATTTTCTTCGTCGTATATTAGTTCTTGACAGATATCGACCGTTTTTGAGTCTCATCGATAAAAATACTTTAGTTTTGATATGAATTTAATAAAAGATATTATGTTTCTAAAAAATGCGCATTATTAAAATTTTTTCTGCTAGACACAGAGGATAGGAAAATATATAGAGTATATTTTTTGAAAAAAATTATAGTTTACTTTTGAGCAATTTCTCTCTGATTACTTCAGGTATTTTTGGAATCTTAACGCGAGTTTGATCCATTGTATCTCTATCTCGTATTGTAGCCGCATTATCGTCTAAAGAGTCATAATCAATTGTGATACAGTAGGGTGTTCCTAATTCGTCTTGTCTCCTGTAACGCTTACCGATCGATCCAGATTCATCATAAAAAGAGCTTATTAGATGATCTTGGAGATCATTGTGAATTTTTAATGCTAAATTACGAATATTTTCTTTATTTTTTACTAAAGGGAATACTGCTACCACGTTTGGAGCGAGATAATTCTTCAACTTCAAATTAATTCTCTCTTCTTCAACAGTAAAATTGGTTTCAAGTAATGTGTAAATAATTCTGTCAACTCCAAATGCTACCTCCAAAATTTGGGGTACCTCTTTTTCTTTTGGATCTGAACCCATAGCCACTTCAAAATTCTGATTTGAAAACGCTCCGTGACGTTTTAAATCATAATCTGTCCTATCATGGATACCACAGATTTCCACCCACCCATATTGTTCTGTGTAAATTTCTAAGTCCCATGCATCATCCGCATAATGCGCTCGCTCATTGGGACTGTGTTGTCTATATCTAATTACCTCATCGGGGTATCCTAACTTTTTCGTAAGATAATGGGCAAGAAAAAGGCAATACGCGTACGCAGGTTTTTTTAACATTCCTTTTTCAATCGCATCTTCTAAACTTCTATTATTTGGTTTATCGATATTTTGTTCCTGAAGCTCCCAATCTAATAGAGGCAATTCATTCTCTTTAACTTCTTCAAATTCTTCAAAATTAAATTCTTGTTCTTTGCTGATGAATAGTTGAAGTTCAAATTGATCAAAGGACCTCATTCTCAAGACCCCTTGTCGGGGAGAGATTTCGTTCCGATAGGCTTTCCCATATTGAAATACTTTTATAGGATATCGGCGTCTCATTACTTGATCTAATCGGTTAAAAAGAAGATATGTTGTTGTGGCAGTTTCGGGTCGTAAATATGCAATATTATCAACTCCAACTTTTGTTTTGAGCATTAAATTATATTCTTCGATTTTTTCGAACCTAGTCTCACAATCTGGACATTTTATTTCATTTTTTTCTAATAAAGCTTCCATCTCCGCAAATGAGAGCCCGTCTATCATTAAGTCAGGTAACTCATCTTTTAAAAATTTATCTGCTCTATAAACAGAACTGCATCTCTTACATTTTAAAACTGGGTCAATAAAACGTTCCAAATGACCTGACGCTTCCCAAACAACTTCTGGCATTATTGTGGGGCATTCTACCTCCTCAAATCCATAAGATCTTAGCTCTTTTCTGAAAATCGAAAGGACATTATTCTTAACGGCCATCCCCGCGGGACCCATAGAATAAAACCCAGCTAATCCTCCATAAATCTCAGGAGAAGGGCCCCAAATAAATCCTCGACGTTTGATTAAACTATTAAAAGTTTCGATATTATCTTTAATCTTCATTATAAATCCTTTTTTAAAATACTAATTTTAGTTAAAACTTTCATAGAGACATTAATAGCTGAACTATATTATTTAGAACATAGCAAACTTTTAGAATTTTTAGAAAGTGGAGAAGTTCCTATTTTTCACAGATAAAAACAATAAAATTAAATAATAGGGAAATGAAATAAAAATATATAAATAATGTTAATTAGATAAGATAATTAAAATTTGTTTAAATGTTAAAGGAAAGGTTGAATTGGTATGATACTTACCCTATTTCAAGATGATCTGTTAGAAAATTTTACATTTTATAATTCGATAGAGTTAGGTCTCTATATGGTTATTGTGGGTTATTATTTCTTGATCTTTTCGTATTTCCTGATAATGAGATTCAGATTATCCAAAAAACCCTATTGGTTCTTCTTTTCATTATTATTTATTGCATTAGCGATATCGCGAGTTTTTTTTATTATCCATGATTTTTACATTGAGGAATTAGGTGATGATATCTTAGTTGTTAGTCTCTTGATGCTTACCTACCGTGCGGCAACATTCTCAACTTGGATGGCAACAACATGTTTAATGGGAATGCTTGGGATTTTATTATTCCCCCCAGACACACAATTTGAAAAAGAACCGATAAAAAAGACCGATAATAAGATAATGGATTTCATATATGCAAATAAGAGATATGTAAAGTATCTGTTGAGAGCATTATTAATGCTATTTCCTATAATTATCAGTATTTTAGCTCTTACCTTACCAGATGCGTTATTAATCGAAGAATCTGTTTCTGTTAAATATGGAGTTCCTAACGAGGTTATTAATCTTTTTGGATTCGAGTATCCCGTAGGTCGTTTTATGTTCAATTTTATTTTTCAACCTCTATTCATCGCAATAATTCCGTTTATATTTCTCTATTTGGGCTGGAAAACCTTCGGTGTTCTCAGGAGATCCTATGTATTGAATGGAATTGGTTTTTTAATTTATTATATAGGAAGAATAGCTCGAGGCCTATTCGAAGCGCTTAATTGGCCAAACGTCCAATCATTCGTCCCACCCTTATTAATACTTCTTTCATTAATATTGATTGTTATCGGAAATAGCTTTGAAGCGTTGAAATAAAAAATTCCATATGATTCATTCTATTTTTTATTTTTAAATTCCATTGATAGAAAGAGTTTTAATGGTAAATTCCTATATAAAAAATATTGAAATAACTAGTAGGGAGAAAATGTAAAAATGTCAACTATTCACGGAAATCAATACATATTACCCTTATTTATGAAGGAAGGAACTCAAATCCCCTTTCTGCAAGATGATGATGAATTAACGTTCGCATTTCATTTACTAGCGAAAGATTTAGAGAGTAATCATAAAATACTTTCTTTTTCTAGGTTATTATGGCCCTTATTATCCATTCCTGGAGTGATTTCTACTCATATTATCCTCGATGGAGTAAAGATTTTTTCTAAAAAAGGAAAGTTTACCAATCCTCCACGGCAACCTTTAATAGGTCATATTTTAAGAAATATTGATAATCGATCGCATATAGAACAACTGGAACGAATTATCGATGTGTTGAGTTATAAAGATCAAGAGGCAGAGGAATTAAGTAAAGATGAGGAATCAGAATATCAAGCTTTTGAAATTCAATCACTTGTAAATCCAGAATTCTTGTCCACCCTCGATATGCTTATATCTCAGCTGCAATACGCGCCTATAGAGGGATATATGCCATTAGATACTTCATTAACAACTGAACAAGCCTTAGATCTCTCTGAGAAATATCGAGGAATAATAGATACTCTTAAAGGTAATGCACAAAGATGGAAAAGTCAAGTCGGATTGATAGGAGAGAAGGTTGATAAATGGTTAATTGACCTAAATGTTGAGCTTAAAGATGTGGAATCACGCTATAAATCTCAAATAAAAAAAACATCACAAGCAATTGATGGTGAACAAGTAAAGGAAAAGCTGGAATTAGAAGAGGATAAGATAGAACAATGGAAATTGAATGAGAAAAAGCGCTTAATCGACAATTTGGCTACAAAATTCACAACATTAGATCAACATTTTGAAGAGATACTAAAAAAAAATAGATTCTACAGTAATGCAGATGTTCTGAAGAGGAAATCCTTTGAAAATTTAATTCCGAGCATTGAAGCTCAATTTTCCTTTTTAGATGAGAATATCTCTCATTTAAAATCTGATATTTCCGAAATAAAACAAAATTTCGATGAAATCAAACAACAAGCTTCAAAAATCGATTTGGAGGCACAAAATAAACTAAAAGATATCAAGGAGAATTTAGATGAGAAATTATTAACTCGAGACCAGAAAATTTCAAAATTCGAATCAGAAAAAGAGCAAAAAATCCAAGAAATTTCCCAGAAAAAGCAAAAAATTGAGGATTTGTTCAACCAAATTAAAAAAATAATTTTTCAAAAAAAACAAGATTGTCTTAAAGAGGCAGAAGATCTTAAAAAGTGGTCATTAGAAGATAATGAGAAAGAATTATTTGCTAAACCGATTCAATGGATTTATATGCCTTTTTATGCGATGTTTATTGAAGATGAGGATATGATGGAAGAATATATGAAAATCGTCTTTCCAGGTTATGTTTTAGTTAATTCAAAAGATTCTTCGGGTTTATATAAAGAGGCATCTGAGGCGTTAGTGGGTTTAAGGGATTTCATCAATGAAAAGATTGAGGATGATATGAGAATTCGATCCAATTTTGAATTTGCAAGTGAAAATAAAAATCTGCTCAATGACCCCACAATAGAAAAGCAATTGCAAAAAGGCTTGGCAATGCTCAGAAATAAAAATATTATTGACGAGAATATTGATCAAGCAATTCGCGCAGATATCAATAAATATATAAAATAAAAAATACATGGATTTGGATATGACACCCGTATCAAAAATAGAACTTAAAAAAAATAGGATACGCGCATTCTTTCATACTCTGGAAACAGAAAAGAAAGAAAAAGGTGAAATTTCTGAGGAATTACAAAAAGTTGAAAAAGAGGGAATGGAATACATTCAACTAAAGCTACCTGTCGAGAGAATCACAGATGAATTTGAAAATAACTTAAGAAATAAAATTGAGAATAAAATCATACGCGCTAATATTCGTGAAGCTGAAGAGAAAGATTTGGACATAATTAAGGATATTTATAACCAAGCTTGGTTGACCAGCAATACTCCCTTCAGACCAATAGATGTTGATACGCTGGATAAGATATTTAAGGATCCCGATACTATTTTTTTAATTGGAAAAATATATGGCAGAGACGCCGCCTTCGCAATTTTAGATTTCGAGGGACCGAATAAAGAATACGCGATTTTTGCGGGTTTAGGTGTAATTCCAAAGTTTCAGCGCAAGGGTTTAGGAACAATTGTTGGAATGGCGTGTTGGAACTTTATCAAGGAAAATCATCCACATGTTAAAGAGTTGCGAGCAGAAGTTTATAAAAATAATGAAGTCTCATATGGATTTATTAAAGGATTGGGATTCGAAGAATTCGGTGTGAAGAGATATCGAAAAGAAGATTTTGAGGACTAAGTTTAGCATTATTAACCTAATTTTTTATGGGAGTATTCATTTTTTAGCACTATAAGAGTGGATTTCTAAAATGCCAGAATTAAGAGATAATCTAAAGCAAAAACGGATCAGAAATTTCTTTCTGAGTTTTGATGCTGCGTGTACAGAAGAAAATTTGCAAGAGAAAGCTGAGAAAGAGGGGCTAACTTATATTCAGATGAAACTACCCGTGGAGAAAATAACAGAAGAATTTGAAGAAGAGATTAAAAAGCGAGTGGAAAAAAATTTCTTGAACGCTAAAATACGGAAAGCGAAGGAGGAAGATTTAGAAACAATTATGCAGATTCATAATCGGGCTTGGATGACCGCGAACGAGCCATTTCGCCCCATAGAGTTGGAGTCGCTGAAGAAAATTCATGAATATCCGGAAACCGAAATTCTCATTGCGAAAGTGTATGGAAGTGATGGAGGTTTCATAATATTAGACAGAGAAGGTCACAATAACGAGATCGGCGTGATCGCGGGTCTGGGCGTGCTGCCACGATACCAAAGGAAAGGATTAGGTACTATATTAGGTATAGCAGCCTGGAATTATTTCAAGGAAGAAGATGTCAATGAATTGCGCTGCGAAGTTTACAAGGATAATGAGGTATCCTATGGATTTATTAAGTCTCTTGGCTTCGAGGAATACGGTAAAAAGACTTATACAAAAGACGATTTTCTCTTGGATTGAATCCGTTTTGATAAGATAGTAACTATTTCTCATTGAATTAATGACTTTATTTTCCCATCAACCAATTCAGTGTGATAATTGTCTTTAATTTCTTGATAATAAAATTTAGCTTGTTCAAAATTGTTGAGAGCAATTTCAGTTAAGCCTCTATCAATATAAAGATCACCTAAGGAATCATAGATTTGTGCCATTTCTTTGAAATATTCTAATTTTTCAAAGACCTCTAATGCATTTTCATAGAAATCAATGGCTTCCATATTGTTATGGAGGGAGTTTTGATAAATCCGAGCAATTTTTCTTTTTAATTCTGCGGTTTTAAAATCCTCCCCAAACTTATAATAAATATCACTTGATAAATTGTAATATTCTATAGCTTTACTATGCTCATTCTGCATTTCATAAAGATTACCGAGAGCTTCTAATATAATGCTTTCTTTGATGTTATCTTCTTCAATTTCAAATGTTCGTATTGATTCTAAACTTTTCAAAAGATAATTTTCTGCCTTTTGTAAACGATTCCATAAGATATCAATCTTTCCCATAAAAAGAAAGATTTCCCATTGCATACGAGATTTTGAGTAAACAGATATTTGAGATTCAACCTTTTTGACCAAATTCAATGCCTTATTCAAATACTCATACGCTTTTTCATAGTAACTCTCTCCCAAATAAAAATTCAATTTTCCGTATTTAGAATAGGTGTTAATTAAGCCAAAGATATCATTATGCTGACTGAAAAATTCATAATTTTTTTTTAGGATTTTTTTGATACGTTCAAAATCTTGTAAAACAAATAAAACTTCTACAATGTTACTCGATGATTTTATTTCCTCATATCTCATATTCTCTTCTTCAGCCAATTTTATAGCTTTTTGATAAAAACTATATGAGTTTTCGATATCTTTTAACTGATAATATGCATTTCCGATATTATTATACACCTGGATCAATTTAATATTGTCTTCTATATTTTTCAATATATTTATAGCAATATCGAAATGGTAAATTGAATTATCAAAATATCCCATCTCCTCTTTTAAAAGACCGATTTCGTTGTGAGTAATGGCAATTTTTTCTTGATCATTTTCGTGGTCGAAAGTTTCTAAAGCAAGTTCCAATTCTTTTAGTGATTTTGATAAATCTCTTTTTTTGTAGTATAAACCCGCTTTTTCCAGATATAAATCACCGATATTATCTCCGTATGATGATTGGTTAATTTTTTGATCAACCTGACTAATTTTTTCATCAATATTTTTATCTTCAAGAACATTTACATCAAAATGTTCCTCTGATTCATAGTCATATCCCTCATAAGAAGTATACTCAGTAAAATAAGCACTATCTGGTCTGTTATTAGAGCGGCGGTGTTCCAAGTCTGAAATGAGAGGTTTATTACAATGATGGCAAAAGCGCCATTGAGATTCAATTGGTTTATCGCAATATGGACATAATTTCATTTTATATCTTCCGCAGAACGTTCTTAAAAATAAGATAGAACTTTACCTATTTAAAAATATACGTGTATAATTAAAAGTCTCTGATAGCTAGGATTTTGTTTTATTTGCTCTCTTGCTTCTAAAACTTTCTAGCTCCTTTTGAATTTCTTGCTCATTCAGTCCAAATGAATTTAAAAGAATTTTAAATTGTTGGATAGCGTTCCCCGCATTTATTTTTTCGGCTAAATGCAATCCCCTGATAAACTGCTCCTTGGCTTCTTTAATTTTGCCCAGATAATAAAACGACTCTCCTATATATGAGAGACCTTTCAATATTAATTCAGAATAGTTTCCATCAATTGCCAAATTGGTGCCTCTTTTAAAATAAGATAATGCTTCAGAATATTTTTGCTCTTTATTCTTTTTTATTATTCCCAAATTAAAATAGGAGGTAATAATCCCCTTTTTGTCTTTAATTTTCTGAAAGGCTTTTAGAGATTTATTATATAATTCAAATATTACCTCCCATTCTTCTTTTTTTTCAAAAATAAAGATCAGATTTCCTAAACAATCTAAAAAATCATACATAGCTTTATTTTTAGAAGAAATATCCGCACATTTAAAAAATGTATCAGAAGCGTTATCCAACTTATTTAGTTTAATATATGCATTCCCAATTCCTTTCAAACACATAATTCGTTCTTGAATTTGGCTTAAATCTCTATAAATCTTTAAAGCCTTCTCATAAGTTTCGATAGATTTCTTATAATTAGCGCTCTTATAATATAACGTTCCTAAAATACCTAATACTGATGCTTGTCCGAGTCTATCTTTTTGTTTTTGGAAGTGTTCGAAGCAAGTTAATAAATTTTGTTCAGACTTTTCATATTGCTCCAATTCTAATTGAAGTAAGGCAATATCGCTTAATTCCTTTATATATTCAGATCCTTTCTCTAATTCTTGTAACTTTTTTTGTTTATTTTTGATCATCTGTTTGATTTTTTCTTCGGATAATTCATTCTGTTCTTGAGAACTCATAATTCATCATCTCAGTTAATAGATTTAGCATCTAGAGATCACATATATTCTAAATTAATAATTTATATTATTAATTCTTAAAAAATTGAAAATATAATATTTAGTTAAGAGGTAGGTTGATATGAAAGTCAAAGCACGATTATGGGAAAAACTAGAGGAGAATAAAGTCCAATGTCATGTATGCGCGAATGAATGTGTTATTACTCCCGGAAAAGTGGGTTTCTGTAGAACAAGAAAAAATATAGAGGGGGAATTATTTACCCTTATTTATGGCTCAATGATTTCCCAAGGGAGTTTAGATCCAATTGAGAAAAAGCCATTGTATAATTTTTGGCCGGGACATACTGCCTATTCCGTTGCCTCAATTGGGTGTTCTTTTCGATGTTTGCATTGTCAAAACTGGTCTATTAGTCAAGCAACGCCGTCTGAAGATGGTGATAAAGGTAGCTATGATTTTGAGGATTATCGAAATCGGGAAATGTCTTTAGTAGAAATGAAACCTAAAGAATTAGTAAAAAAAGTGAATAAGAGCGGAGCTAAAACATTGGCATATACTTATAATGAACCTTTAATATGGCATGAATGGATTATAGACACAGCACGATTATTACATGAGGAAGAGATTCAAACTATCTTAGTCACGAATGGGTTTTCCACTCCAGAAGCAACTGAAGAATTAATAGATATCGGAATTGGGGCAGCGAATATAGACATAAAAGGGATGACGGACGATTTTTATAAAAAAATTTGTGGTGTAAAATCAGTTAAACCTGTTTTAGATACAGCAAAAAGATTTAAGGAAGGGGAAATTCATGTCGAAGTGACGAATTTGATCATACCTGATTTAAATGATGATGAGGAAGATATTAGAAATCTTTGTGAATGGGTCGTTGAGAATTTAGGGAAAGATACACCAACTCATTTTTCTGCTTATCATCCCGATTATAAGATGCCATCTCAAGACCGCACACCTTTGAGGACTTTAGATATGGCTTATAACATCGCAAAAGAAACAGGATTATTTTATCCCTATGTTGGAAACGCACGGCACGAAAAAGGTGCCAATACCTATTGTCCAAATTGCGGACAGCTTTTAATCAAACGGGATGGATATAGATTTTCAGAAGTAAACATAACAAACGAGAAAAGGTGTAATAACTGTAATTATAATCTTGAAAATGACATTATCGGTAAAATTAAGAAAAATCCTTCACACAAATTTTCTTTTTTATAAAAAATGAGAAAAAAATAATTTAAATTATTAGAGTAGAGAGAATCCAGCAGTTAATAGAAGGAAGGATTGCAAGAAACAGAAAATCGCAATTCCAATCGCTAAGGGTGGCCATGAAATGACCTTACTGAGGGCCATTAAACCTCCGATGTAAAATTTAATTACTAGTGCGGCGACCGCAAAAATGATAATAAAAATTATCACTAATACTATTCTATAATCTATAAACACATCAATGATTTCTAATGCTTCTTGGGGGATCATTAGTGAAATGAAAATAACTGCGATTGTTGCCACTGCTAATCCTATTATTGAGGCGATTGGGAGATCATTGAGAGGTTTTAAGAAGGTAAATAAGCCTAGAACAATTAATAAAACCGCTGTAAAAATGTTTCTATGATCCCCAATAAAGTCACTTTTCGTCATAATAGGTGGTTCATTAAGGATCAATTGGGCAGCACCAGAAATTATAGCTATGGCCCCAACCACAAATCCTAAATAGGTTAAAGCTTTGAGGAAACGGGTAATTTTAAAATCCCAATCTTCCACTTTGCGATCTTTGTAAGATCCGCGGCGTCTTCCTTCATATACACCATATACAATCCATATAATCCCTAAAAAAAGCAAGAATAATGCTCCCAATCTTGCCATCGGAATTAAAATCAAATTTGTATAATCAATTTGGAATACCATTCGAATCACAAATATTTTTTGATTATTATATGAATAATTAGGATTATTAATTTATTATTTTTCTAGAGTCCAATTTTAAAAAAATTAAAGTAGAAAATTAAACAAATTCCACGGTTTTTTTTACATAATCAATATATTGTTGTATTTCCTGTTCTTTTTTCGCATCGTTCCATGAATATTCTTCTGCCATTATATCTGCGACCGTTTTTGCCGCCTCAAATTGTTTCTTATGATTTATAAAAAGACTCATTTCTGTTCTGCGGCAAAAGACATCGATTAGATGCGGTGTAATTTCATAACGGAGCGAATAAAGTACTTCTGCTTTAATGAATTCATTCTCATCAACTATAGGATCTTTTAAGTCCGGATTCTCCTCAATTAATTTAAGTATTTCGAGTGCTCCAAGCCCATATTGCATATAGAGATGGTCAGCCACTTTATCATCAATATTTATGTTATATTCCTTGCGTTTTTCTTCCCAATCGTCTTTTTCTAGAGCGATAGCAAATTTTTGCTTGGAAAATCCTTTTTCTCGCTCGATATCGGGAAAGATATTTTTTTCTTCAACTTCATTGAATAAATCTTCTGCCATCGCTCTCCACGTTGTTAATTTCCCTCCTGCAATTGTTAACAGTCCATTTTCATTAAAAAAGATGACGTGTTTTCGAGATACATCGCTTTCTGATTTTCCTTTTTCCTTTACTAAAGGTCGTATTCCTGCGTATGTTTCTAACAAATAGTCTTTGTATTCTAGTTTGGCGTCTGGAAAGTAATATCTAACAGATTTAATTAAATAATCCGCATCATCTTTATTACAATATGGATTCGCTAAATCATCATTATAATCTGTATCAGTAGTTCCTATTATGGTATAGTCGCCTCTTGGAAGGACAAAAAAAGCTCGCTCATCAGTAATAGAAGTGATAATAGTTGCCATTTCATTTCCCACATCCTCACGCTTATAAGTAAGATGAACGCCTTTAGTAGGTCTTATTAAAGGTTCGGGAACTTCATCTGGATATACATTCAATAAATCATCACTCCAAATCCCCGTCGCATTTACTACTAATGTACCTTTAATTTCAAATTCTTCACCATCTTCTCTATCTTTACATTTCACACCCGTAATCTTACCATCTTCTATACTATAGTCAACGGCTTCACAATAATTAATAATATCTGCTCCTCTTATGACTGCTTCTTTTAAAGTCTCGATTGTAAGACGTGCATCGTCCACATTACAATCATAATATACCGCACCTCCTTTATTACCTTCTTTCTTAATTTTAGGCTCCAATTCTAAGACTTCTTCTGCTGAGTACCATTGATGTTGTTTATAATTTTTAAATTCTTGATCCTTATCGCTCAAAAAGTCATAAATTTTTACCGCTGATTTTATAGAACGTTCATTATATTTTCCTCCTTCCCAATTTACAAATAAGAAGGGAATCGGACGAATTAAGTGTGGAATATGAGCTTGCATCCAATTTCGCTCTGTTGTTGCCTCTTTCACTAAGTCCATCTCACCATGGGAAAGATAGCGTATCCCACCGTGAGCTAACTTGGAACTTCTTGAGGATGTTCCCGCCGCAAAGTCTTGCATGTCCACTAAAGCAATCTTAAGCCCTCTCATAGCACCTTCTCGAGCTACACCTGCACCAGTTATACCTGCTCCAATGACTATCACATCATACTCAGTTTCTTTTAATCTAGTTTTAATATTTTCTCGATTCTTTACATTCCAAGATTGATCAAATAGTCTACTTTCCATATTTATCACGTGTTTAAATGAATTCTCTGTAATTAAGATTTGTCTAATAGATCTTAAGTATGAATCTAACTATCTATTTACGGGAACTGAGGATCATCTTGGTCTATATAATGAATATATTTTGAAATGAATTGTGCAAGTTCACTAAATCTTGGAGATCGGCCAATTCGAACAAAAATTGCCGTTAAAGCGTTCCCAACCAAAATGGCTTCTTGTGGAGTTAATCTTCCCAATAATCCGGCAACCACTCCAGAAAGAAAATGATCACCTGCTGAAACTGTAAATGAAGGATGCGCGGTGTAGCCTTCGGTAATCCAATAATGGCCTTCATTATTTTTTAAGGAAATTGTTGCGAAGTGTGGAGAATGTATTACTAAATAAGATAAATTCAATTTATTATTGATATCATTTCCCGCGTTGATAAAACCCTTGAATTTTTCTTTCTTAGGATCAATTGAGGGGACATCATCAATAGTCTTCGAAATATCTATGGCCTCTTGATCATTAAGGCTCATAAGCACTGGAATTTGGTCTTCTAAATTTTTTACAACATCAAGCATTTCTAAAATATCAGAAGAGCTGCGCTTTTTAACATCCGCTAAATCTATGAAAAAGAATTTTTTATTTAAATTTGATAAGGATGGAAAGACTTCTTTATTAAATTTTTTCCAGATCTTTGTCATACTACTGTTGAGAGACCAATATCCAAATCCGATTGCATCTGAGTGTTCTATCTCCTTGATTAGATTATCACTTTTTATCCGTGATTGTATGGTATCCCACGATATCTCAAATAGTCCTTTAAAATCAGAGAGCATAATTTTGCCATCCGAGAATTCTAAACCGATAGTTTTACCCGGATTGGCGATAGAGCAAATATCCACATTTGATTTATTTATTAGTGATGAGAAAACATTTTTTGTTTCGGGAATTCCTAATGCTCCAAATAAGAAAAGATTGACTCCTAATGAACTTAAGGCTTTCCCATTATTGGGAACAAACCCACCAGAAGTTTTCTTCTTTAGGTGTAATTCTATATTTCCTGAACTTCCAGCTATAGTATATAATCGATCGGCGAATTCTTTAATCGTGGAAAATTTCTTATAATCTTCAGCAGTCTTTCGAGATTTTATGAGTGAATAAAGAGAATCTATAAACCCATCAATAGCCAAAAAAACTCGTTTAGATTTCAATTTGGCTGCAAGTTTCTCATCTAATTTTGATTTCACAGAATTAAGTGTTTCTATGGTAAAATCGTATTCATTTCTCTTCTCATACATTTATATCAAATTAGAGAAGTATATAACCTATTATAAATTAGACGCATTCCAACAATTTATTATAGATTAATGGAAGTGAAAGAATATCAAAATAGTTATGATCAATGCATTCTTTAACTAATCCAATATATTTCTTCGGATCTTTCAAATATTTTTTATAACATATTCCAACTAAATTACTTGCTAATTCATTCTCTCGTTCCCAATTGAGCAGTTCTTTTTCGATTGTCGAGAGGGTGTAATCTGGAAATCTCCCTTTGAATTTTCGTCGACAATTATGATAGAGATCTATATGACCAAATTTCGTATTAAAATCTTTATATGGAGTATCTCCTTCGGAAATCATCGGATTTTCGTCAAAATAATATAAAAATCGATTCGCTAAATATGGAATATCAAAACTTTTTCCATTATAAGAAACAAAGCATTTAAATCGTGGCAAGACTTCCGCTCTCAGATGTTCACATAGAGCAATTTCTTCTTCTAACCCCCTTGCAAATAATTGGAGGATATGATATGCTTCTTTATTATAATATCCTAAACCAATGATTATAATTGGACTATCATATATCCCTAACGTTTCAATATCAAAAAATAGCAACTCATCTTGATCAAAGCAAAAAGAGGTATCTAAATCATAGACATATTTATTTCTGTTAAGGTTATGAAAATCTTTGCGTTGTATTAGAGAAAGCATCTCATTTGCAGCTTCTCTAAAACGTATATTATACCGTAAATCATAGAGTGTTTTAACACCCTTATTGATAAACCTCTTTTCAGTAATTTCACCGATATTATAGACTGTTTTGAGATTGCAGAGAATTCTTCTTCGAGAGGCCTTTAGATTCAATGTTATAGGATTAATTTCGCCACACTCCCGTGAAATCTCTAAAAATTCGCCTAATCCATTTTCAATTACCTTCTGAGTCTCAAATAAATCATCTAATTGCTTTCCCTTGTAATCCTCGATAATATTTGTAATATCAAGACTTTCGAAGTTATATGAAAATTCCATTATATATAAGCTATAAAAAATTCTATTTAAAATATACTTCTGTGATAATTTATAGTAAAAGTGGAGATTTATAGGTGAATTAAGAAAAAGAAAGTTGATTTATTCGAAAAATAAATCTATTCTTGGAAACACATCAGTTCTCTCGGGCTTTGTAGGTCGGGTTTTGAAGAATCGTCGGGACTCGCTGTCCTCCAGAACATAGTTGCTACCACCACCATGTATCATACAATATGGGTCCAAAAGTCCGATTTGGTTAGAATATTGGCGAATAAACCCACGTCCTCCCATCGTTCTGAAACAATGCTGCGCACTCTCGAACGCTAATTCGGTAGTTTGTATTTTTAATCCCATTGTATTGGCTGCCATTATTTTCGAACTCACTAATTCAGGTTTCTCATCTAGGGTTCTTGCATACTGAAATAATGCTGAGAGTAACAAATTCAATTGCCGAATATTTTCCGCTATTGGAAATCGTATAACTTGGTATTGATGTAGTCGTTTCCCAAATTGTTCTCTATGTGAAGCCCATGTATGGGAAAATAGTATCTTTTTCATCGCGTCTCCCAATGCTTCTGCGCTTATCACTAAGCGTTCTTCAGTCAATTGATGAAACATTATATCAATCCCGTTTCCACGTAGAAGATTTTCTTTTGGAACTTTCGTTCTATCAAAGATTAAGCGACTTACGAAGGCATCCCTCATTCCATATGTATAGACTCTGGCTGCCCGAAAATCATTTAAAGAGAGATCCTCAGTCGGTACTATAACTGCGCCTAATTGTCCGCTATTCAAACGACCATATACTATGATGAAATTGGCAATTAAGCCGTTTGTAATAAAAACTTTTTTGCCTTTAATTACAACGGTATCATCTTCTTCCATTAAGCGTAGTTCCATATCAAAAATATCACTTCCCGCATTAAATTCTGTCATTGCTGACGCACCAATATTTCCTTCCTTGGAAACAGGATATAAAAAGTTCTCTTTTTGATAGGTATTCGCTTTATAATTTACTGGGTTACAGTATAAGGTGCCCCCCGCAAGCCTACCCATTTCAATACTCCAATTCCCCGCAATGTAACGTTCAGAATAATCCGACCATCTTCCTCCACATAAAGCATAAGCGATAAGTGCATTTCTCATGATAGGACCAAGTTCATACTCAGGATCTTCCGTCCCTATTGTGCTATAATAACCATGATCGGAGAGTTTTTTCATAATTCCAATCACAATTTCTTGCTTTTTATCCTCTATCGGTTCTTCTACGTGATAATTGAGCTCCTCAAGTTTTCTTAAATCCTCGTCTAAATCATTTTCTAAAAATTCATAAAAGTCCTCTAAAAATCTCTTTTCATTTGCTTTTAATATGGGATTATTCAAGATATCGAGTTCCGGGACATACTTAGTAATCCGAATTTCTCTAAATTCGGAAAGTCTTGTATCCATTTTTTATCTCAAATTGTTTTGTCTGTATTTTAGAAATATATCTACATATTAACTTAGAAGGATTCAACTATTTATAGCTAATTGTTTTATAAAATATCTGAAAATCGGTAAAATTGCGTTTCAATTCAGAGATAGAAGAATGTTTTTTTTCCTTGGGTCTCAATATAAGAACCAACTTTAATTCATAAAGAAATCAGTTTAATTTTTAAGTTATTGAAAAGCGGAATTTATCCCACAATAAGCTTTATTAGATTCTTCAATCAATCTTTTATCTATATATTGAAAATTAAAAGATAAAAAAATATTGTCAAAAAAAGTGTGAAAAATACATGACACGAGTATGTGTAATTGGAATTGGTCATACTGACTTTAATAGTATGACACCGGGGATGAGTTGGAAAGATATTATGTATGAGGCATGTAATAAGGCATATGTGGATGCGGGAATTGATCCTAGAAGAGATATTGACAGCTTTATAACATGTGCCGAGGATTACTGGGAAGGATTTAGTATCTTTGATGAATTTGTCCCTGATCAGATCGGGGCTCTTTTGCGACCTTGCTGCACTGTTTGTGGCGATGGAATTTATGGATTAGGAAATGCCTATATGCAAATACAAACAGGTTTAATGAATGTCGTTTCAATCGAAGCACACAGTAAAGTATCAGATTTACTCACTTATGGAGATGTAATGCTCCATGCATTTGACCCTCTATATGATCGTCCCGTGAGCGGGCCTGTAGAACGTCCAAATTATGCTGGTTCGCCCTCTTATAGCGAAGAGAGTCCGAAACCTCTCGTTGGAAGCACTGATGAGGAGGAACGTATGCATCCGTATTTCTTAGCGGGATTAGAAATGCAACATTATTTAAGAAATACTGATACTACTGAAGAACAATGTGCTAAAGTAGCGGTGAAGAATAAAAAGAATGCATATTTTACTCCCTATGCTGATTATGAGGCAAAGATAAGTGTGGACGATGTAATGAAATCTGAATACTGTTTTAAACCACTTAAACGATTAGATATCAGTCCAAATGTGGATGGTGCTATTTGTTTTGTGCTAGCGAACGAAGAATTCGCCCGAGAATTGGGAGTTGAACCTATTTATCTTTCTGGATTCGGTTGGAGTTCAGAAACTCCTTGGCTGGCTACAAGAGGGATGGAAGCGCAGTATGCAAAAGATGCCTCTCAGATGGCTTATAAAATGGCGGGAATAGTAGATCCTCGAAAAGAAATCCAAGTGGCGGAGATCGATGATCGATTCACTTATAAAGAATTACAGCATCTTGAAGCATTGGGCTTAGCTAGAAAAGGAGAGGCGAAAGAATTACTTGATGAAGGCGCTCTGGAAATTCAAGGTTCTCTTCCAATAAATCCATCGGGAGGATCCTTAGGTATAGGTAACTGTTTAGAGGCAACGGGACTTCAAAAATCGCTTGAAATTGTATTACAACTTAAAGGACTAGCCGGAAGAAGACAAATAAATGATGTAGAGATTGGACTTGCTCAGTCTTGGCGAGGTATTCCCTCAGGAAGTGGAGCAGTGGCAATATTTACAAGAGGTTAAGAGGTGAAAAAATAAATGAAAAAAGATGTAGCTGTAATTGGAGCGGGAATGACACTCTTTCGAAGACGATTAAAAGAGACGGGAAAAGAATTATCCTTTTTAGCAGCAAAAATGGCAATGGAAGAAGCAGGCATTGAAAAGAAAAATATCGATATGATAGTAATGGGAAGTGCTCCAGATGCTTTTGACGGTATCCACATGAAAGGTGAAAATTTACTTGATGGTGCTGGAGGGGCAGGAAAGCCTTATGTAAGAGTGTTCAACGGTGGAGGGACTGGAGTATTTGCCCCTATTGCTGGATGGTGGCATGTAGCTTCCGGTGTTGCAGATATATGTATGGTGATAGCTGAGGAAAAAATGGGTTCGTGTTATCCGCACCCTCAAACTGCATTTAGACATATATGGGATCCCGTCATTGACAGACCACTTAATCCAAATTTAGTATGGCTTTTCGCGATGGAGATGAATCGATATATGACCGTGCATAATATCAAGAAAGAAGATATTGCTCGAGTAGCCGTAAAGAATAAGCGAAATGCTGTAGGTCATCCTTGCGCGCAATTGGCAGATCCAAATATAACCGTCGATGACGTGTTAAATTCTGAAATGATGGCATGGCCCGTTCAAAGATTAGATATCAGTCCCCCGAGTGACGGGGCAGCAGCTTTAATATTTTGCTCTGAAGATGTCGTGAACCAATATACTGATGACCCCATCTGGGTAGAAGGAGTGGGATATAATATAGATAGTACCATGTGGACTAATCGTGATCTATATTTTCCTCGTTATGTTTCCCTCGCTGCGAAAATGGCATATAAAATGGCGGGAATTGTTAACCCTCGTCGCGAAATCGATTTTGCTGAGCCATATGATCCGTTTGATTATAAAGAACTTCATCATATGGAAGGACTTCTGCTCTGTGATAAAGGAGAAGCCCCAATCCTCACGCGAGAAGGGGTAACCCAGAGAGATGGAGATTTACCTATTTGTCCTTCAGGTGGTTTACTTGGTGTAGGGAATCCGATCGCAGCAACCATGGGACAAAAGGTTTGCGAGTTATATTGGCAATTAGCTGGGAAAGCAGGAAAAAGACAAATCCCTGGAGACCCAAGAATCGGAGTTGGTCAAGCTTGGGGAGATATAATGCAAATGGCAACCGTTATGGTATTAAAGAGGTGAAAAAAATGGAAAAAAAAGAAGATAATAAAAGTAGTCCTCCATATGCTCCTGGAACACATGTAGGTACAAAGGATATTTACCAAAAAAATATCACTTATACATGGTGGGAACCCGAAATCCAATATAGTTGGAGTTTAGGACCTGCGTATTCAAAATTCCTACAAGGGCTTAAAGAAGGAAAAATCTTGGGGGTCAATTGTCATAAATGTGATAGAGTTATTACCCCACCCAGAAGCTTCTGTGAATATTGTTATGGACCAACTGAAGGTTGGGTTGAATTAAAGGATACGGGAACGATTAATACCTATTCAATCTCATACTTAGACCCGAACGCGAATCGTATTGAGGACCCAATCCTTATCGGTGTAATTTCAATAGATGGTGCTCGTCCTGATCCGATGGGTTTTATGCATTATTTCGGAGAGATGTCTAAAGATGAGATTCATATCGGCATGAAAGTTAAAGCAGTTTGGAAGCCAGAAGAGGAGCGAGAAGGTTCAATAACAGATATCAAATATTTCAAACCGTTAAGAGGAGGTGAATAGTAATGACTTTCACAGAAAAACAGACCGATCCAACGGCTCCAACGCATTGGAGAGGAAACATGCAAGCAGATTATCTTTATCCTAGTGGTGTTGCGGGTGATAAATTCTTTAAGCATTTGAAAGGAAATGATTCATTTCTTGCCACCATATGTCCAAAATGTGAGAAAATCTTTTTCCCACCTCGACTTTATTGCGAAGATTGTTTCGTGGAAATTCCAGATGAAAATTGGACTGAAGTTCCCGCACAAGGGACTATACGATTATTCACAACTGCAACGATTAACGCACATGGTAAAAAGATGAAAACTCCAAAAATGGTGGCTCTCATCGATATAGAAAAAACAGATGGAGCGATGTTAGGAATCATAAAGACCACAGACCCAGATAAAGATCATATTGGAGCGAAAGTTAAAGCGGTTTTAAAACCAAAAGAACGACGAGAGGGGGTAATAAAAGATATTCTCTATTTCGAAGAAATCTAAATTTTTAAGATAATATTTTATTTTTTTTATTTCTAATTCTTTATAACTTAGCAGTTAATTAGACGAATACTTCTAAAAAATGAGATTAAATTAAAAAAAATAAATGATAATAAGATTTTTTTTAGAGGGTAACTTCTTTATTTTTGATATTGAACTCCTTACGTGCTTCTTCTCCTTGAACTACATTTCTACCTGCTTTTTCCGCCATTTGCTTCGCCCAGGCAACTTGTTCCCAACTCCCTTTTGCTAGATCTCCATTCGGCATCCGGATGTTATCTTCTAAACCAACTCTGACATGACCACCCCATCCGATTGCTGACAGAGCCGCTTGAAACTGTTGATTCGCGACACCACATACGCTCCATGTCGCATCCTCAGGCATGACACTAAGGAAGTGGGCAAAATTCATTGGCGTGAAAGGGATACCTCCGCAAACACCAAACACACATTGGAAATGTAATGGATGATCAAACATGCCCTCTTGCTTATCCAGAAGTAGCATATTATACAATCCACCCATATCGTATATCTCCATTTCGGGCTTAGTTCCCGCTTTTTGCATATAGCTGGCAAATCGTTGGATTGTCTTGAAGGTGTTTGTAAATACATTATCGGCAGCCATTACAACTTCTCCTGTTTTCCAGTTTGCAACTGAAAAGTTCATGGAGTTCGTATTTAAAGAGGCTAAAGGTGGTTTAAAGGTGCGTACAGGTTTAATCCTCTCCCTATCGGTTGCATTAATACTTATAGCAGTACTAAGGTTAATTATAATGTCGGGGGCTTTTTTTTTAATATTTTCTAAAGTTTCTCGAATGATATCTAAGTCTGGAGTTGGTAATCCTTGTTCATCTCTGGCATGAATATGCACAATTGCGGCTCCCGCATCATAGCATCTTTTTGCTTCATCTCCAAATTCCTCAGGAGTATAGGGAACTGCTTCATTTTGATCTTTTCGGGTAACCGCACCAGCAAGTGCCGCAGAGATTACCAAATTATCTGTTCTGTGAACCATATTTTCTCACTCTTTATTTTTGGATTTACAAATATTTGAATTATTTGTATATATGTTAAATAAAATATTCTCTGACTACCTATTTAAATTTTAAAAAAATTATCACCATTCATATTCGATTTCGTATTAATATAAAAATTGAGAAGGAGAAAAAGGCAGAATATTGCGTAAAAATAAATTGAAATAAAAATTAATTACCCTTTTATATAATTTCGATAAAATAAATAGATAAATATAGCCACTATTAAAAGACGTAAAATTAGAAAGAGGATAAAGGCAAAAATAACGACTAGATCTTCATTGCGAGGAAAAATTGTGATATCCAAGAAAATTTCAAAAATAAGATAAAGAGATACGAATAAAATAGTATAGATAATGAATTTCCACGATTTTTTCATAGCCACCCTCCAATACTATTTCTTGTCAAAGTTTTATCCATCATTTTTGTATTTCTTCCAGAGATATTTAAAAATCTCTTCACTCACCACTGTGAGAATGATAATGCGATATTAACAAAAATAAAAAAAAAATAGATTTAAAGTTTTATTCACTTGCTTCTTTTCGAAGAACTTTTTTATCAATTTTTCCTACGGCCGTGAGGGGAATCTCTTTTGTGAATTGGATCTCCTTGGGAATTTCATACGGAGCCAATATTTCATTAGCATATTCCAAGATTTCTTTCTTCAATGAGTCTTCACTTTGATATTGATAATCAGGATGGATTTGTATATAGGCCTTGACGATTTCCGAACCCGGTCTATCTGGCTGAGGAATGCCGATTAATGCCATCATATCAATGGCGGGGTGTTTTGATAGTTCATCCTCAACTTTACTCGAAAATACTTTATATCCTCCCACGTTTATCATATCTTTTGTCCTATCAACAATTCGAATATATCCATCTTTGTCCATAATACCTACATCCCCCGTATGCATGAAACCATCTGAATCAATCGCGTTTTTGGTCTCTTCTGGTTTATTATAATATCCCTTCATAACTAATGGGCCACCGATACATATTTCACCCGCTTCTCCAATGGGAACTAATTCATTGGTTTGGGGATTAACGATTTTGCATTCTACATTTAAAAATGGCATTCCTACAGTTCCAAGCTTTTTCTCTTTTCTCGCTGGATTCATCGTACTAACAGGGGAGGTCTCTGTCATTCCGTAAAGTTCTAATAGTTTTTCTTTTCCGATGATTTTTTCCAACTCAACTTGAGATTCTTTGGGAAAAGGCGCTGCTGCTGAGATACATATACCTAAATTAGAGTGATCCATTTCTTGGAATTCTTCTTCTTTCATTAACATCTGATATAGAGACGGGACATTAACCAAATTGGTGACATCATATTTTTTCATCTCTTCAACAATATGGGCGGTGTCTCGTGGATTTGGAATTAAAATTTGGGGGATTGCCAATGAAGGACCGGCTTCTGCCAGTGTAAGCCCCGCGATATGGAACATTGGAAACCCAGATAACAAGATGCCTTGGTTCCGTTTCCAATGTAACCATGTAGTGACTGATTTTATATTATGTACACAATTTCTATGTGTAAGCATCGCACCCTTGGGCGGACCAGTAGTTCCACCTGTGTATTGTATCCATCCCACATCATCTGGAGTCAAATCAACATTTACACTTATTGAGGGGTAATTTGCCAATACATCGTTATGAAAATCAAATACAGTCTTCCCGGGGATAGGGACGACTTTCCCTTTTGGCACTTTCCCCAATAATTTACCTAAAAATCGTTTCCACCCTGGCAAAAAGCCAGCAACACTCGTTGTAATAATAAGCTCAGTGCGTTCAATTTTGTTTGCGATCTTCATTATATTTGCTTCGAATGCGGCATCAAGAGTAACTAAAGCAACTTTTTTGTCTTTTGCCCCTAAATCATTTAGCTGATATTGAACTTGTACTGCAGATAATAGAGGAGAGATCCCAGAGACTATACACCCTGCCTTAAGAGTCCCAATTACCGAAATGAGATATTCGGGAGTATTGGGAAGATTAATTCCTACTATATCTCCCTTTTTAAATCCTTGATCTAAGAGCATATTCGCAAATTTATTAGAGAACTCATCCAGTTCTCTGAATGTATGTTCGATACCTAAGTAAGCATACGCCATAACATTGGGGAAATCTTGAAAAGTTGGTGAAATGAATTCAAGAAATGTTTTATTATATTCCTCATAGGCTAAGTCTTCCAATCCTTCGTCCCAATTCTTTTTCCAAAATCTTTGGGCATATTTAGATGTTTGTTCTTGTGTCATTTTTTTCACTTTTAATCAATTTGTAACAATTAATATTGATAGTTTCCTATATAAATTTTCATCTTATCGATCGAGATCGAAAGTTATTTCCATATAAATATGGTTTATTATTGATTCTTTTAGTTTTTAGTATAAAATTAACACACTCTTTAGAGTATTCCAAGATTATATCGAAAAGATTACGAAAATGAGAAATTTTTGAATTAATTCCAGATAGTAAGCTCAGATCTAAATAATTCTTTTTATAAAATAAAACTATAAAGATTTATATCTTCAAATATAAAAAGGGATAAAATCTGAAGCTAAATATTTTATTTTCCAATAAAATGAGGTTCTCGTTTTTCTTTCAAAGCATTCATTGATTCTCTAAAATCTTTCGAACGGAACGTTTTCCTTAAACCGCGATTTTCTAAATCAAGAGTCTGGTCCAATATAGGTCTAAAATAATTATGCATAATTTTTTTCATTAAGTTAATAGACTTAGTAGGAGCTTTCGGCGGTATCAGCTTTAAAGCCTGTGTACGAGTAAAAGACATTAATTCATCTGTAGGGAGAACTTTATTGACCAAACCTAGTTCATATGCCTGTTTGGCAGTTATTTTTTTTCCGAAATACAGGATTTCTTTCGCTTTTTGGAATCCCAAATAGAAGGGTAAAAGAAAATTCATCCCAAATTCTCCAATTATGGCTCGTTTTGAAAAATAGAACCCTAACCACGCATCTTCTGCCATATAGATCAGATCGGCACCTGCTAAAGGCATAGAGATGCCCCCTCCAATTGCCATCCCGTTAATTGCAGCGATTACCGGTTTAGAGAATTCCCAAAATCTCATGCAGGTGCGCTTTTGGGCAATATCCATTAAGTTAATTTCCGCCCTTATATCCTTATGTACTTTTTCGAAAAAATTTGGTTCAAAATAACCTCCCGAGGTAAAAGCATTTCCCTTGGGATCCCCCGTAATGATTAAAACTTTTGCGTTTTTATCTTGTTCCATATCTTCTAATACGGTATATATTTCAAGGAAGGTCACATAAGAAACCGCATTTCTCCTCTCTGGTCTGCTTATCATTGCGGTGCAAATACCGTTATCCTCTTTATCATATTTTACATCTTCAAAATCTTCGACATTCATATTAATGAGTTATTATTGTTTTTCAATGCTACTAATGACTGGTGAAATAGCATTAATTCTTAGTTTATTTATAATTTTCGTTTTTGATTTTCGTTTTTGAAAAAATCCTTATTCAAAATTAGAAGTTCTGTTTAGTGAGAATTGAGCTGATATTCAAGCGTCCTATATTATTTGTTAGATAATCTATGATATTTGATCAAAATTAAATAAAAACTGGATGAAAGCTTTAAATATTTCTGAGTTGCATATTAAAGTATTTACTATAAATTCCAATTAATAACAAAATTACATAAATTAAATTATATATTAAAAGTGAAAGTCATGGAAGGAAACGTAGCAATATGTGGTGTTTCACAATCTAAATATGAGCAGGAAAAGATCGAATTGACCATATCGGAGCTTGTATTTGAGGTGGTAAAAGAGTTGCATAATCAATTGGGAATAACCAATGATGATGTTGGATGTGTCATTTCCAGCTCTAATGATTTCAACGATGGTCGAACGATAGCAAATATGGCGATACAAGATGCTGTTGGATCCGTACGAAAGGCAGAATCAAGAGTATCGGGAGATGGCGCCTTTGCATATGTATATGGTGCTATGCGAGTGCTTTCCGGAGAATATGATACCGTCTTGGTGGTGTCCCATACTAAATGTTCAGAGGGTGACCAATATCTGATCAATAATAGTATTTTCGACCCGTTTTTCCAAAGACATCTTGGTCTTGACCAAATCTCTGCGGCGGGGCTGATGGCAAATATGTATATGACTAAGTATGGAGTGACAGAAGAGCAGGCGGCAAAGGTTGTTGTGAAAAATCGAAAAAACGCCTTATCGAATCCTTATGCCCATCTTCAAGAGGCGGTCTCCTTAGAGGATGTATTGAATTCTCCGATGGTCGCATTTCCCTTGAAAGAATTAGATTTTCCACCGTTTTCTGATGGTGCGGTTGCAATGTTATTAGCAAATGAAGAGAAGGCAAATGAGTTAACAGATAGTCCCGTATGGTTAAAGGGTTATGCAAGTTGTACAGATGCATATTACTTAGGACATAGAAATATGAGCGATTTGATAGGATTAGAAGGAGCAGCGAAGGAAGCATATAAAATGGCGGGAATCACAGATCCTAAGAAAGAATTGGACTTGGCAGAGGTCTATGATGCATTTTCAACCCATGAATTAATGAGTTATGAGGCACTCGGCTTTTGCAAGAAAGGTCAAGGAGGCAATTTTATTGATAGCGGTGAAACTGAAATGAACGGGTCCATACCCGTAAATCCTTCGGGTGGTGTTCTTTCAAGTAATCCCACGATGGCAAATGGATTAATTCGCGTGGCAGAGATCGCGCTTCAATTGATGGGAAAAGCTGAAAAACGCCAAGTTCCCAATGCAAATCTCGGACTTGCAAATGGGATGAATGGAATCTGTTCTCAGGGCAATTGTGTATTAATTTTTGGAGGTGAAAAGTAATGCCAGAAAAAGTAGGAATAGTAGGAATCGGACAAACCAAGTTCAGAAGTAAACGGAGGGATGTGAATATCCCCGAAATGGTCTATGAAGCAGTAAAAATGGCTTTAGATGATGCTCAATTGGAGCCTAAAGACATTGATGCTATTCTAATAGGTAACATTTAACGTCTTATCGACGTTAGATGCCAAATGGATCATTTCGAAGGTATTAACTTCTCAGAGATGTGGTGTGGAATTGATGCTGCCCCCGGGTTTATGAAACCAGTTGTGAAAATCGCAACTGGTGGTACAACGGGGAGTTCCTTGGGGATAAGTGGATATTATAATGTAGCCTCGGGTATATACGATAAAGTGCTAGTGGTAGGCTGGGAGAAATTAAATGAAGGCGGTGCAACGACTGGTATCATTACTGCTTTTGATCCTGTGTGGGAGCGCCCTTCCCTTGCAGGTGCATTGGGACCGCTTGCGCTTATGGCGAATATGTATATGAATGAATATAATGTGAGCCCTGAGACAGCAGCAATGGTCACAGTGAAAAATCGTAGTAATGCTGCGAATAATCCTTTTGCGCATTTACAAATGCCTAATATTACCTTGGATTATGTAATGGGTTCTCAAACGATTTCTTACCCATTACGACTCCACGATTGTTGTCCTCAAAGCGAGGGCGCATGTGCCGTGGTTTATGCTAAAGAAAGTGAAGCTAAAAAGATCCGAGATAATCCAGCATGGTTCCATTCCGTTGCAACTGCACATTATTATACCTTTGGATGCGATGATAAGATGTATGATTTACCCACAGCCACATTTGCCTCTAAAAAAGCTTATAAAAAGGCGGGGATAAAAGATCCAATAAAAGATTTAGACGTGGCAGAAGTATATGAACCAACGTCTTGGGCAGAATTATCTTGGACCGAAGCTTTGGGTTTTGCTGAACCTGGTAAAGGTGGTGAAATTCTCAGAGAAGGCATCACTCAAATGGGCGGCGAATTACCTGTCAATCCTTCAGGAGGAGTTTTAAGTACTAATCCGATTGGTGCAACTGCTTTGGTTCGAATAGCGGAAGCTGCGTTACAAGTTATGGATCGGGGAGAAAAGCGACAAGTGCCAGATGCAGAAAAGGCGCTCGCGATGGGATTTGGAGGCTCATTATGGACCGAATTAGCTATATTAGGCAATGAACCACCGGGGTGATTAAAAAATGGGAAAAAAAAATGAAAAAGAAAAACCATTTGAAATAAGATGGAAGACTGACCTTCCATATAAATATGCGATAGGAAAATTATCGGTAAAATTTTTTGATACACTTAAGAAGGAACGGAAATTACTTGGAAGTAAATGTCCTAAATGTGGAAAAATGCATTTTCCTCCACGTGGTGTATGTGCAGAATGTGTAGTTCGTATGACTGCGGATGATATGGTTGAGGTTCCTCCTACTGGTACTTTAGTAGGCTTTACAGTTGTAAATTATCCATTTGTAGATCCTCAAACAGGAGGGATGAGACCATTTCCATATGGATATGGACTTTTTCAATTAGACGGTGCAGATACTTATACTATGCATTTTATCAATGAAAAGGACCATAATAAAATGAAAATCGGTCAGAGAGTGAAAGCAGTCTTTAAAGACGAGATGGAAGGGACCTTAGGAGATATTCCGTATTTTGAAATAATCAGGGAGGAATAAAAGGAGGTAAATAAAAATGAGTGAAGAAAAGGAGAAAAAAATATATAGAGGAAGAATTAAGGTTCCTTATAAGCATACAGCGGGTGATTATGTTGAGAGATTTATGGAAGCTATCGGAAAGGAAGATAAAATCATGGGTGTGAAATGCCCAAAATGCGGAAAGGTATATGTTCCTCCAAAAATGGTATGTTTTGAGTGTTTTGAAAAAATGGAAGAGTGGACGGAAGTAGGAAAGCAAGGAACCGTTGAAGGATTTACAATTATCAACCACTCAACCGATGTTATGCCTTTAAAACCGCCCTTTGGATACGCAATCATTGTTCTGGACGGTGCCGATACAGGATTCGTGCATATTATCAATGAATCTGATCATGAGAAATTTAAAAAGGGTATGCGAGTTGAAGCTGTCTTTAAAGATCGACGTCAGAAAAAGATCACGGATATTGAATATTTTAAACCAATCTAATCATTTTTTTTTTTTTGATTATTATTTTCGGATTTTTAGTTATACATTTTTGGTATTTTATAAACTGAAAAATGATTATCATATCAATTGGTTTCTCAATCCAGAAAGTGAAATTCTTTTTTAGGAATTTTTTTCATCTCATCTTGTAATTCATTGTATAAATTTTCAAATTCCGAATAAGTATAGAGAGGAACTTTAAGTAATTCCGATTTAATGAATTCATACTCTTTTTCATCAGGAAATGTAGTTTTTATCCTCTCGTCCAATTCTTTAGGAATCTGAGTAAATTTTCCCGAAAGTAATAAGGGTTGTTTCTTGTTTGTAAAAATTCGATATGGAAAGTTTGAAAAATATTTCTCGATTAGCTCACAAGCACCGCTATAAGCATTCATCTCTTTAATTGATTGATTTAATTCAAATTTAAATTTAGTTTCAAAATCCATTGAAAATTTTAATAAAGATTCTCTCAGTAACTTTGACGATTTTGAAGCTACTAATCCAACGGTAATATTGCGAGAATGGTGTAAAATCATTATACCTTTTTCCATGTTTATATCCAATAATCCTCCTACATCCATAACTTCCTTACTCATATGCTGTACCGCATTTATAAACCCAGAAAAAAGAATCTCATTTATTTCGGAATTTCGGAATTCTGATCTAAAATATCTTGTGCAATATTTAATACGTTCTGGACGCTGGGGTGCTCTAAATTAAGAACAGGATCAATTATTTTAAAATTCATATGGTAATGAAATTTCTTCACTAAACTTTATCCATTCAGAATTATCTCTACTAGAGAACCTTTGGAAGTATAAATTAAGTCGATAGCTGATTAAAAAAATATCTGAATCTATAATAGTGAGATAAATAATCTAAGTTACGATAGTGATCAGTTTGCTTTATAAATGTAATCATTTTTTTTGCTATATTTATGAAACCATTAAAAAAAGAATTTTATAAAAATTCTCTAAATTAGTAATTAAATCCTCTTAAAAGAAAGGTTATAAAAATAATAAGTGGTACTATTTTTGCAGATTATTTACATTTAATTTTTGTAGAATAAAAGGAATCAGGGGTTTTATAATGGATGAATCTTCATTATTCGATAAACCAGAAAAAATGAGATTTCTATTTAATGCCATCCCTTTACCTTGCTTTATTTGGAAAAGATGGCAGGAAGATTTTATTTTAACTAATTACAACAGATCCGCAATCGAGCTGACTAATCAAAAAATTAAAAAGATTAAAGGAGAGAAAGCCACTGTAATTTTTAAAGATAAACCACATATTCTACGTAATTTAAAGAGATGCCTTGATAAGAAAATTTCTATTGAAGAAGAACTACCCTATAAACCTCTCACCATCGAAAAAGAAGAATTTCTTCAGATCAATTACGAATTTCTACCTCAAGATTACGTTTTAATGTTTACCAAAAGCATTAAAAAAGAAAAAGAATTAGAAAACCGATTCTTTGAGGTCGGAGGAAAATATCGGAGCCTCATTCAAAACCTCCCTCTCGCTGTATATTCTGTTTACACCGATGTGAATGGAACCATAGAATTTATGTCAAAAAAGTTTGAAAAATGGACGGGATATTCACTTCAAGAATTTTGTGATGATCCCAGGTTAATGTTCAAAATAGTGCATCCAGAAGATAGAAGGAGATTTGTAGATGATTATCTTAAAGCGTTTAAAAATAAAGAGAATTACAATAGTGAATTTCGAATTATACATAAAAAGACGCGAGAAACTCGACATATATTAGACCATGCGATTCCAGTTTTCAATCAGAATGGAGAGATCTCCAAATATATAGGTATGGTAATAGATGTAACTGAGAAAAAGTATATTAAGAAGCGATTGGAAGAGTCGGAGGAAAAATTTCGAAAAGTAGCTGAACAATCTTCTCTTGGAATCCAAATTGTTCAAGATGGAGAGCTAAAGTTCATCAATAAAAAAGCATTAGAATTTGGAGGACTTAAAGAAACACAAGTGGAACATTTTGATATCGGAACTCTGTCCGAATTCATCCATCCTGATGACAGAGATAAAGTAATGGGCCAATACACTAAAAGAACGGCGAATGATTCGAAAGAGTTTGAACCCTATGAGTTTAGAATAGTAAATAATGAAGGGGAGGTGTTTTGGGTTGAAAGTCAAACGAAGAAAATACTTTATGATGAAAAAGAAGCCAATCTAATTATTTTAATTGATATCACAGATAGAAAGTTAATGGAACAAGATTTGGAAGAAACAGCAATTTTATTCAAAAGCCTCGCAGAACAATCTTCAACTGGAATTCAAATAGTCCAAGATAATACTATAAAATATGTAAATCAAAAATGGGCAGATATATTTGAATTTGATCTGAAAGATTTGATGGATAAAAGAGCAAGTGATTTTCAAAAATATATCCATCCAGATGATTTAGAATATGTTAAAAAACAAATGCTACTGAGAAAAACCAATCCTAAAAAAGCAAGAAATCATTATGAATTTCGGGGGGTCACCTCCATTGGTGAAGTAAAATGGATTGATATTTTCTATAAAGATATTACATATAAAGGTAGAGATGCCTCTTTTGTGACTATTGTCGATATAACCGATAAAAAGAATATTCAAAAAGAGTTGGAAAAAGTCAATAAGCTTAAATCGGATTTTTTGCGGAGAATTACTCATGAACTTAAGACTCCTTTAATCTCTATTAAGGGATATGCAGACTTTTTACTCGAGGTATATCAAGATGAGCTTTCATACGATATATTAAAGATTGCTCATAATATAAAGGAGGGAACTAAACGATTGGAAGATTTAGTTAGAGAATTAATTGAAGCTTCTAAGTTAGAATCTGGAAAAATTAAACTCAATCAAGAAAAGGAGGATTTGGTTTTTTTAATAAAATATACTATAAAAGAATTAAAACCCCTAGCAGAGAAGAGGGGTCAAAAGATCCAGCTAGATTTACACAATAAACTTGAAACTTATTTTGAAAAAGAAAAGATCTATGAAGTCTTAAATAATTTGATATCAAATGCAATAAAATATACTCCTGAAAATGGAGAAATTTGCATAAAATCGGAAAAAAAAGATGATTACTATATAATATCAATAAATGATACCGGAGTTGGATTCACTGAGGCTGAAAAAAAATTATTATTTACTCAATTCGGAAAAATAGAGCGCTATGGCCAAGGGTTAGACTTAGAAATTAATGGTTCGGGATTAGGTTTGTATATTTCGAAAGAATTAATTGAACTTCATGGGGGTAAAATCTGGATGGAGTCTCAAGGAAGAAATCAAGGATCTACTTTCTATATTTCAATCCCGATAAAAAAGTCTTATTAAAAATGCATTTAGGTTAAAAAGAAATATCTATTTGTGGTTAAAAAAAAGAGAGAATGACTTGAAATTATTTACTAAATTACCAATCTACATCCTTTCCTTCATAGGCATACCGATACAGTTTCTCAAAATCCGCCTTATTGGGTGATCTTGGAGCCATCGTACCGCTTGCATCCATAAAACAGAGTTGCACCATATTATCTATGTTTTCCTCATATTTATCTTTAGAGAGACCAACGCCTTTAAAACTATGAGGTATATCGACCTTTTCTTCTAATTCTTTTATTTTATCAATTACGGAATTGGCCGCCTTCTCATCCGGATCATCCCAGTTCGCCCATCCTAATTGTTTCGCCATTTTGGAATAAATATTTACAGATTCATTCCCATCAGGATTATTGAGACAAAATTGAGTCACGTATTTGAGAAAAATACCAACAGCCCGGCCATGAGATGTGTGAAAGATTGTACCTAAACTATGCCCGAGTGTATGACCGATATGTACTTGTCCATTTCCGAATGCAAGACCTGCCATCGTGGCAGCTTGGTGCATCATATCTCGCGCTTCCATATTATCACCGTTTCTATAGGCAATAGGCAAATATTCAAAGATCATTTCAATTGCCTTCAACCCTAACGCATAACTGAATTCATTCTTCCAACTAGAAACCATCCCTTCAAGTGCGTGTGCTAATGCGTCAAAGCCTGTATCTGCGGTTAATTTTGGAGGCATACCTGCTGGAAACCTAGGATCGACAATAGCAAAGGTGGGAATTAATCCTTTATGAGCTTGAATTGATTTTCTCCACATCCCTTGTTCCTCAACTGACACAACAACCGCAAAGGTCGTCTCCGCTCCAGTCCCAGAGGTTGTAGGAATCGCAACCAGATCTGATTTCTCGCCAACTTGATATAATTGAGGATTAAACGGATGAAGGTCATCTAAAGTCATATCCTGAAATTCATAGAGAGCCCAAGCCGTCTTGGCGGTATCCATAACAGAACCTCCTCCAAGGGCGATGATTAACTCTGGAGCGTATTCAATGCATTGTTCTCTAGCTTTTAGCACGCCATCTGCCTTAGGATCTGGTTCTACTTCGCTAAAAACTTCATATTCTTTTCCCAACTCATCTAATTTATCAGTTAATATCTTTAAGTACCCGAGTTCTTCGAGAATCTTATCAGTTACAATAAAACATTTATTTCCCTTAATATTTTCCATGAAGTCAAGAGCATCTTCCCCATAAATAATATTTGGCGAATAAAAATACCACATTTGAATTTTTACTCCTCTTCGTGTTAATTTTATAAAATTTAATTGTTAAATTATAATGGCATTCTATTAAATTTAAATTTTGTAACTCAAAGATTTGCTGATGAAGATTATTCCTTCCTTAAAAATTAAAGATATTTCGAGGGATGTCTCTTCTAGATAATTTTTTAAACAAAAAAAATAACAATAAAACAACATACTAATATAGTAAAGAATTTAGTTTCATTAAATTTAGAAATAAAAGTGATTTATGTGGATATAAAAGGATTTATAGGGAAGATTTTAGAAATAGACCTAACATCCAAGGAGATAAAAGAAATTCCGCTCGACGTAGAGATTGCGAAGGATTTTCTGGGAGCTGCGGGATATGCTGTACGATATCTTTATGATTTCATTGAAGAAGAAACCGATCCATTAGGCCCAGATAACATTCTAATGTTTATGACTGGTCCATTGTGTTTAAGCAATGCTCCTACCTCTGGGAGATTTACGGTATGTTCAAAATCACCTTACACAGGCATTTGGGGTGAAGCTAACTGTGGAGGTTATTTTGGACCTGAATTAAAAAAAGCTGGATATGATGGGATTATCATAAAAGGTGCCTCTGATGAACCTGTCTATCTTAATATAACAGAGGAAAAAGCAGAATTGAAAGACGCTTCCCATTTATGGGGCAAAGGAACCTTAGAAACCCATGATATTATTAAAGAAGATTCTGGAACCAATTTAACAAGAGTGGCATGTATCGGGCAAGCGGGCGAGAATTTAATCAAATTTGCCACCATCGCCTCAGAGGAGAAAGCTGCGGGGAGAACTGGGATCGGGGCGGTAATGGGATCCAAAAAATTGAAAGCGATTGCTGTCAGAGGTCCAAAGAAGAAATTCGAAGCTGCAAAGCCAGATCAATATAAAGAAGCAGTGAGTGAAATGATCGATAATGTTAACAGTTCATTCACCACACAAATGTTCGGAATGCTGGGAACTCCCGGTGGTGTAGACAAATATAATATGGAGGGTGAACTTCCGATTAAATATTGGACGCAAGGAGAGTGGGATGGTGCATTTAATATCTCTGGTGCAACCGCTTCGGAAATGATCTACACTAAGCAATATCCTTGTTATTCTTGTCCAATTGGTTGTGCTCATAAGGCGTCCGTAGCTGAGGGAGAGTATGCTTTTGAAGGGGAAGTGGAAGCTCCAGAATATGAAACAATAGTCAGTTTCGGCTCATTGATTTTAAACGATGATCTTAAATCTATTGTAAAAGCGAATACATTATGTAATGATTATGGAATTGATACTATAAGTGGAGGAGGTACAATCGCATTTGTATATTATCTATATAACAATGGCAAGATATCTTCCGATGATATTGATGGTCTTGAACCAGAATGGGGAGAGATTGAACCTGCTTTAGAAATGGTAAAGAAGATGGTTTTTAGGGAGGGTTTTGGGGACATTTTAGCTGAAGGGTCGGATGCGGTTGGTGAGAAATTTGGTATATCCCAAGATGAGATAGCGACTGCAATCGGACAAGAAGTCCCTTATCATGATCTGCGCCATACATGGGGAATGGCTTTAGCTTATTCTGTTGGTACAACTCGAGGTCCTTGCCATTGTGCGTGTGATATGTATATGGTGTTGTTAGGACTCCCATTTCAAGATTTAGGAATCGAATTGGTAGATAAATATAGCGATGATGAGATAATGGCAAAAAATTGTGCTATTGAGTATGATTATCGTTCTCTTTATAATTCCCTCGTGCTGTGTATTTTCAGTAATCCTCCGCCGGATATGGTTGCCAAGGTGATTGAAACTGCAACTGGTTTAGAATTTGATATTGAACGGATAAAAACCACTGGAGAGAGAATTTATACAATGAAACGCCTCTTTAATCTGAAAATGGGGTTGACACCAGAGGATGAAAAATTACCCCAGATTCTGTTAAAACCTTTAGAAGAGGGAGGTTCTGCGGGAAAAACTCCTGATTTTGAAAAATTGAAAAAACTATATTTTCAAGTGAGAGACTGGGATCCAGAAACAGGGTATCCAAGTCCGGAAAAACTGGAAGAATTGGATTTAGATAACATATAACTTACCTTTTTACTTTCTTTTTTGGTTTTTTATTTTCTTTTTTAATGGATTAACATACTTTTAAATAGAATCACGACAAAAATTCCTTTAGAATAATATTTTACTTATGTGATGGAATAAAATGGCAGTCAAAATATTGAGTGAGGAGTGGGTTAAGGAATTTGGTAAGGCTATCAATAATAATCCCGCGTATAAAGAAGCTGCTGCTTGGTGGACGGGTGATATGTTAGTACATGTGGAGCCAAGTGGCCCTTTAGATCATGATGTGAAATTTTTTTTAGGACTTCATAAAGGTGAGTGTACCGGAACGCATATTATTAAAGAAGGAGATAATCCGGAGTGTGAATTTATTTTAGCGGGACCCTACGATAATTTTGTTAAAGTGGCCAAAGGTGAGCTTGACACCATACAAGGAGTAATGAGTGGAAAATTAAAGTTAACGGGAAACATGGCAAAATTAATGAGAGCAACGAGAGCAGCCCAAGAAATTGTAAACTCTTTACAAAATATAGATACGGAATTCCTTTAAATTTCTTATTACCTGAAAAGCATACTAAAAATGAAGAGAGAATGAAAAAATTCTTTTTTTACCTTATTTTATATCATCTTCAGGTCTAAGTGTAAATCTGAGATTGGATATGAAACACATGGATGGATATACCCGAATTGATTATCGACTTCTCTAATAGTTACATCTGGTGGAACAAATACCTCTCCAGAAAGCAATTTTGTCCTACATAATGCGCATATCCCAGAACGACATCCGCTTTTAATTGAAATAGGAAGATCTTTCTGACGCTCAATACTATTCAGAAGCGGCTCTGTACTATTTGCTTCAAATATTGTTTCTTTGTTTTGACCCTCATCAATATATTCTATAGTTATCTGGAAAAGATTTGAAGAATTTAGAGACTGTGGCCATCCCATTATTTTACTAACGTCATCAGGTACTCCGAAGGCTTCAAAAATAATATGATGACGTGGAATTAATAATCGCTCTAACTCCTTCAAAATAAATTCATACATATCCTTACTTCCACAGATATAGTAGAACTTCTCTTTAAATGATTTGATGTTATGTTCGATGATATCTTTTGTAATAAACCCACAAAGTCCACCCCATTCTGAGTGTGCTTCGGATAACACGTATTTGATATCAAATTTTTCTCTCCTTGTGCTAAGATCGTCCAATTCTTCTCGAAACAAGATATCCAATTCATTTAAACATCCATAAAGTACTTCTATATTTATATCATTATCCAATTCCGTAAAATATCGTATCATTGACATAAATGGTGTAATTCCACATCCACCGGCGATAAAAACCAGATCTTTTCCATGAAAAAGCGAATTATAATGAAATTGACCCATTGGTTCTGTTGCTTGAAATATATCACCTAATTTAGCATAATCAAGAAGATAGTGACTTACAAATCCACCTTCTTTTCTCTTTATTCCCAATTCATAATATGCCGCTTGATTCGGGGAAGATACAATTGAATATGGACGGACAGTTCTCACACCATTAATATTTACATTCAATCCGATATATTGACCTGCTCTAAAAACCGCTAATGGATTATTTGGATTATTCGAAACGAAGCGATATAGTTTAGTGTTGGGAGATAATTTCTTGATATCGGTTAACCTTAATTCTTGCGATTCCGGATGTATTCTCTTGTTTAATCGATCGAATTTATCGATATATGGAGGTATTTCTTGGACCTCCTCACGCCATTTTTTTTGCTTTTCGACCTCTCGAAATTTCTTGATATCTTCCATCATATTAAATTTCTCCCTCCTTATTATCACTTAAATATAATCCAGCTGCGACTCTGCCTCCCAATATAGATGTAGAAAAACCGCCTCCGAAATTTGTCCATGCTCCCGCTAAATAGAGCCCTTTAATTGGTGTTTTGCTCTTTAATCTCATCATCGGACTATTATAAACGTCTTGATGATAGCCATATATAGCTCCGTTATAATTTTTTGAATACCGATAATATGTAAGAGGGCTGGCGACTTCAGCTACTTCGATATATTGTCTGATGTCCGGAAGAATAGTATTTTCCACCATCTGGATCATTTTATCAGCATAATTATCCTTGATTTTGTGATATTGATCGGGTGCGATGATTTGCCATTCATCTCCCATTTGTAGGGTGGTTAGAACTAATTGTGAAGTTCCTTGAGGAGAAATTGTTGGATCTATATTATTATAACATGCCGCAACAATATATCTAGGATCTCTGATTTTCCTAAAACTATCGTAGGCTGCGTCAAGATCATCATCCTTATTAATAAATGTTTCATGTTCTTTAAGCCCTAATTCTTGGGGTGACGCGTTAAGACCCATATATACAGAAAATCCAGAAGGGCCTATTTCTGGTGCATATATTTTTTTTTTATAACCTTCTGGAATAGTTCCATCCGGTAATAATTGCATTATCGTACAAATCGGATTCACATTTGAGATTATTGCTTTTGAATGAAATCGTTTACCATCAAGCAATTCTACTCCGTATATTTTATCATTTTTCAACAAAATTTTACTTACTAAAGCATTAAATTTTACTGTTCCCCCCATTTTCTGGAAACATTTAACCATACCACTGGTTAATGCATGAGATCTACCTTCTGGAAAAGCTCCACCTTTGTCTAAATAGCTCATTGTCATTCCGAGAAATGAGTATGCACTACATCTTGAGGGAGGGAGCCCTAAAAAGCCCCAAGGCTGGGAGATAACTGAAATAAGTCGTTTATTATTAAAGCATTTATCAAATATATCTTGTAAGGTTAGTCCCACGACTCTTGCGATCCACGGATGGTCTTTGATAATGTCTTTCTGCGAGACCTTCCCCCTACGACTACCAATATATTGAATTCCGTTATAGATTGCTTCGCATATTTCTCTAAAGTTATTAATACCATCCTCTTCACTTGGAAATAACTCTAACAACTTATTGAAATACTCTTCAACTCCATATGGAATAACTGTGTCGTACCCATCATAGAATATACTTCTATAATATTCGGGTATATGTTTAAACTTTAAAAGATCGGGAACTAACCCAATTCGTTTAAAAAACCTATATAAAGCACCGGGATCCTCAGGTGTTCCAATATCACTTAGCATATGGAGCGCTCCTTCAAATTCAAATCGCCCACGTACAAATGAAGTGGCAAATCCCCCAGGAACATTATGCTTTTCCAGTAAGAGAACGTTCTTATCGCTTAGTCCTAATTGACAAGCGGCGCCTAAACCCCCCAATCCAGCACCGATTATTATCACATCAAAATCTTCGTTGGTTTCAGTGGTTTGTAAGCTTTGTGACATAATATCTATGATATTTAATTTTTTATTGTTAAAATTTGGATTATAAAATATGATTTTCCTTTATTCTATTTAATATTTTCTGATTTGATAATAGTCATTTGCAATTCTGAAAATGAGCTTTATATTATAGTTATATTATTCATACGTGATTAATGAAAGATATTTGAGGTTTAAGTAAAAAATATAAATAAAATCAATTATCCTACAAATTCTAAGCGAATTATTCGTGCTGTCTTAAGCCAATTGCTTATTTTGTTCATAATTTTTGTTTTTAATTTCCAATTTTTGCTTGTTGAAACGCGGTCTCCAATCACAAAACATGCTTTAATTCTAATTTTATCAGACCATAGTGGAATCTGTTCTTGAGGATCATCAATTGCCAATTTAAATCTTAAATCCGAATCTGCTTTCTCTGCTCTCTTATTTACTTTTTTCATTGCTAATGAAGAGACCGCATCAAAAACTATCTCTCCTCCAGGAAATTTATCTGCTAATTTTTCTATAAAAGATGAGATTGTTTTTTCATCAAAATAATAAATAAATCCTCCCGCAATAAAAAAAATACCTTTCTCTTCACTATAATCGATTTGATTAATCCAATCCTCCTCAAATGCTGAAGATTCAATATTTTGATTTCGATCATGAGGAGGAATCAATTGAGTACGATATTTTATTACTTCAGGTAAATCTATATTATACATTTTAATCTTTCCATTATCAATTCTCGAAAAGGTTGTATCAAGTCCAGCTCCAATATTTATAACGATAGCATAAGGATTTTCTTTGATATATTTTTTTGCCGCTTCATCAAATCTGCGTGCTCTGATCATTAATCCCACAGCTCTCCACTCTCCTAATGCATCCTCCATCTTTTTGAAATCGTATTCCACATTTTCGATTATTTCGATAGCTTTTTTATCGTCCAATAATTCGGGAAATCTTTTCGAGTAAGTTGCTCTTGCCCATAATGGTCCGAGCATAGTCTCTTCTATTTCACTTAAATGACTCATTTTCGATCTCCTTGTTTTGTTTACCTATTTATAAAAAAAATTGGATATAAATGTTATTATAAGTAGTTGCTCAAAGCACAATTGAATTAAATTAGAATATAAATAAAAAGTGTTGATTAAAATTTTTATTGAAAAAGATTAATTATCTCAAGGCGGCTGTTATGGCCCTAGTAAGTCGAATAACATCCATAACTTTTCCCTTTTCTACGGTAATCTGTTCACGACTTATTGCATGGGTAAAATCACCTTCTCCATTACAAATTCTTACGATGGCCTCATTATCACCGGTTAGAATTATGTTTGGATTCTCAATTTTTCCTTCATGGAGTTTTCCGCTTCTCTCGTTTACTTCCAAATAAAAGGGCTCTTCTTGATCCAGGTTGAATTGGAATGTCATATCCCAATTTACATCTTTTCCGGCTACATTTGTAACAAAAACATTTCTGGCTTTTTCATTCTGATTGACTTTTTCGATTATTTCCTCTAAGTTTTCTTTAGCGACACCCATTCTATTCACCTCCTTCATATTCCGGTTGATTAATCCATGTCTCGTACTCTTCCTCTGGTACAAAAAAGAAGTCCGTCATTTTGCCTTCACGATTTTCTTTTGTTTTAAAGACTGCCCGTACTAGTTGCCCTTTTCTAAGTTTCGATGGGACCAAGTTTTCTGAAAATACTCCTTGGAGCATACCTGTATCAGCTTTATCGAGCTTAATGAACGCAATACCATAAGGAATTTTCTGGATAAAGTCTGAGGTGGTGTACCACACAATTGTACTAACCATAATTTCACCTCTATGAGGTAATTCTATCCATTCTGTATCTTCAAAACAATCAGAACAGCCCATTCGCGGAGGCATCCATATTTTTCCGCATTTCTTACATTTTGTGCCTTGTAGTTTCTTATCATTCATTAAATCGATAAAAAATTTGCTTTGAGACCCAAGAGAATATTTATAATTGATACTGATTTCATCTCTTATTTCATGAGCTTCAAAATTCTTATTCGTCATTTTTTTGCTAATCCCTCCTCATTTTCCATTACAATTACGGCCGCATATGCGGCTCCTGGCCCGCCAATACTGTGTGAGATTGCTCTTCCTTTTTCAATGGGAACTTGATGGTTTCCCGCCTCTTCTCGTAGTTGCAAAGCCGCTTCTCCGGTTGACATTATGCCTGTTGCTCCGACTGCATGGCCACAGCCTATTAATCCCCCGCAAGGACAGCAAGGTAGTTCTCCGTCAATCCATGGGCCTTCTCCAGGTTTTTCATAACTATTTTCAATCCAAGGACCACCTTCCCCGAATGGAACAAATCCAAGTTCTTCATAACTAATAACTTCTTGTCCCGAAAACGCATCATGAAGTTCCGCTAAATCGATTTGGTTTCGGATATTATTATAATCCAGTCCAGCCATCTTATAGGCAACTTTTGCAGCATTGATGTTAGAATATAGCCTTCCCAATGATTCACGATTTCCAATAAAACAATCGGTATTGGCAGCACCAACTCCAGTGATCCAGATCGGGTTATCAATTCCGAGTTCTTTTACCTTCTGCTCACTTGCTAAAATTAGTGCTGCAGAGGCTTCTGAATAAAGGCAACAATCGAGCATCTTAAACGGATAACAAATTATTCTCGAATTCAATACATCTTGGACTGTTATTTCCATGGGAGATTGAGCTTTCGGATTTTTCATAGCATTTCCATGATTTTTCACACTTACTAATGCCATCTGTTTCTCAGTGGGGTTTCCAAATTCGTCATGATGCGCATTTACCATCGAAACATACGAGCTTGCCGCCATCATCCCCATAGGGTATTCATAGGTCATATCTGCAGAATAAGCAATAGCGTTGAGTACCTCGGGAGTTGTCGTACCCGTTTGTTCATCATAGCAATCATTACATTTTTCCAGGCCAATACATAAACATAAGTCTGATAATCCAGATGCGACTTCTGCGAAAGCCATCCTTACTGTATAGCCTCCAGTTGCCCCCCCACTTGCGATCCTTGTTCCTGGTTTATCATTCATCCCGATATAACTATTGGTGAAGATATCTGGCATAAATTGTCTCTCAAATAATTCATTATAAATACCATATACTGTGGTTTCTAAATCATGATGCGTTATATTAGCATCATTTTTATTTGCATCATCTAAAGCTAATTTTGTTGCATCAAAGGCTAGCTCGAAGTAGGTTTTGTCGAGATATCTCGCCCGAAATGGCGTGATTCCTACACCTATTATTCCAACTTTAGGTGGCATTTACATAATCACCATTTTTTTTTCTCTCATTAGGTTTTAATTATTTTTGTTGAATTACTATTAGACGAGAGATTATTTAATTCTTTAATACTGATAAATATCTCATGAAAATTGGTTATATTCTACTGAATCAATCAACTCATTTGGGAGATTTTTTTTTTTTTAGAAATGTTAATTTGTTGAAAATAGAGGTATATTAGTTCTAATTTTAAGAACCAATCTAAGCATTAAATTAGGAAAGATAATTCTTTGAAATTTCCCGCCATTGGTCTATACCATTTAAAAAATCGCGTTTCCCCCTTATTTTTTTTATTTAAAAAATAATTTATTAGTCAATTTTTTCTACTTTTAATAGTTTTCTAATATAATTCTCATAGTTTATCAAAATGGAGAAAAAAGGATATAATCTTATAGAGAGCTAAAAATAAAGAAAGAAATATCTAAATAGTAGAATTTCACTTTTTTTTGCTCGCTATTCCATCTAATAATATATTGATCGTATGATCTAAATATTGCTCGGTCGGAATCCCTCGCATATCTAAAAGCATTTTGTATTCGGGGGAGATATATGCCATGTCTTCGATTGCTGTACCCAAAAACATTACGGTTTGGACAGGATCCAAATCTTTTCTAATGGTTTTATCCTTAACCCCTTTATTAACTGCCTTAAGGATTATGCCAAATAGATCCTTCGTTAATTGAATATAGGTATCTGCGTTTTTGACCATAGGTTCACTCTCTTCTTGGTTTTGAAGCAGTTTCGCAAAACGGGGTGCCCTGGAGGATAAATTGAGTCGATAATAATCAGAATTGGTTTCAATATAGTCAAAGTATGCATGAAATATGCTTAAGATTCTATCCAAACCCGTTGAACCCTTTTTAGCGGCATTCTTTAATGTGCTCTTGAGAATTTGCATCCCTTCAATAACAATGGCAAAAAACAAGGAGATTTTATTCTCAAAATAGAGATAAAGCGTGGCTTTAGAAAGCTCAATATCTTCTGCGATGGCATCCATTGAGACATTATCATAAGTATCATTGAAAAATCGGTTTTTTGCGGCTTCAAAAATCTCATTCCGCCTTTTCTGTTTTTCCCGCTCTCTTCTTGATAATTCCGGTATATTCTATCACCATTCTTAAGTTATGACATATTTATCAGTTCCAAGTTCCTTTAAAGACTTCTGATTTACCATGTCATTCACTTTTGCGTAAGGATGTGGATATCTACCCCTTTCGGGAGTATATGATTTCATATAGATTTTATCATATATCTGAATAGCCTCATTAGGACAAAAATTCAAGCATCCGTAACACAAATAGCATTCCATATCTTCTTGCCAAATAGGTTGATCGTCAATTAGCTTAATTTTATTTGCCAAACACATCTTTTCACATATACCACAACTAGTACATTTTGAATCGACATAGAAGTAGCTTTTCATTCCTGTGGCATAATGGTTCATAAAAAAGGGGATAAGTCGTTCTAATATGTAATTGATCCACTTATATCGAGTAAAATTTATCCCACTTATATTATCGTGATATTCTCCTCGATTATTTACTATTCTATGAATAAGTTCTACCTTTTTTTGGACATTCTCCTCGAATTCCTTAAATTCCTCTTCTGTGGGAACTGAAAATTCCTTGAGTTTTGGATCATTCATACCCATATTAATTACAAACGTCGCATCCAATTGTTTATCTTGTTTAGCAATTATTTTATTGATCGCCGAAAAACCTCGAAAAATTGACCCTCCGCGAGTCACGACCGCAAAAAGAAAATCAGATGAGGCAATATCAAGCATTTTTAAAAATTTTCTTACGATAACCGGAATAGTAATTCCGTGGCATGGAAAAATAAAACCCACAATATCCGCTGATGTTTTAAAAGATTTATGATTCCTCTTGATTTTCTTAGTCTCATCACTTTTCTCATTTAAAAGTGCAGGAATGGGAATTAGATTTGAATAGGGAATTTTCTGGGAGATTTGATCTGTAACATAAAGAGAGTTTCCGGTACCAGAGAAATAATATAATTCAGCAGTCATACTTTTCATACTTACTAACGGTAACTAAATAACTAATGGTCAGTATACTATTTAAATCTAATGAATTAATAATGAAAAATTTCTCCAAAAAAAATAAAGCTAAAATCTAAATGAGATGTAAGATTGATTTTAGAAAGGTACTAAGCTTCTTCTTCTAATTGCCTTCCAACCCCATAATACATCAAATATAAAAATACAGCGATAGAAAGGCCCAATATGCCCATGACCAAGCGGAAAGTAGGAATATTTATATAATTTGCTGTGAAGGCACCGTACATGTACGAATACAATCCTACAAGTCCAATTAAGAAAAAACGCCATTTTTTCTCTAATTCAGGATTTTCAAACGAGAAATAAACCCTAAATGAACTGTAAAAGTTAGGGATAGTTGTTAGCAGAGTAATTATGGTGAGAAAATAAATGTAAAATTCTAATGTCCAGACCGACCTCCAATTTGTAAGAGAGTTAATTGTAATCCCATTAAAAGGGATAAAGAAAAAGATTGATGTGAAAATAATTCCATAGACAAGGATCATAATATTTTGAATAGGTTTACTAACTATCTTTTCTGATTTCAAGACAATCAAATTAAAGAGTAATAAAAATACTGGACCAATAGCTAAAAAATAATGAGTAACATAAGCTAGAACGGTAGTGATTGGTTCATAGAGAACTATTGCATAAATTATATTGATCAATAGTCCCAAAGCTATGCAAAGATAGGCAATACTGAAAATTATGTTAAGTCTTTTCTTCCCTCTTTTTACAATTAGATATGAGATATATAGGAAAAATATCATAATTAAACCTTGAACAATAAACACTTGCAAAATTCTTTCAATATCTAGTATTTGAAATAACATTTTTCACAACCATTCAATATTTACATTAGATATATAAGAAACAATATTTAAATTAACGCAGTAAGATTCTAGATTTAATTGCAATTTTCTGGTAATCTAATCCTTTTGCAAGAAGATATATAAAATAATTACTTGAATCTATTTTCCGGGGGGTATGTATTTAACACAATTGATAATATTTTACCAGATGTCCCCCCTCAAAAAATCATTGCTATGTTTGAGGCTATTAATGAATTCAATGAAACATTATAAAAACCGATCTAATATAGATACCTTTTTTAGTGAAAAGATCGAAATATGTTTATAATAACCCTAATAATATGAAAAGTGGAAAAAATGATTAAAACACGAATAACAGAAAAGTTTGGAATTAAATATCCAATTCTCAGTGCACCAATGGGACCTTTTTATACCACTGAATTAGCGGTTGCGACTTCTGAGGCAGGGGGTTTAGGAGTATTAAGCCATGCAACGCTTCGAGGGAAACGATCTGTCAAAGATTTTAAAGCTCAGCTCGATTATGTGGTCGAACACACAGATAAACCATTTGGTTTTAATGTACGAACTGCTCGAGTACAAACAGATCACAAGATCTTGTTGAGAAAGATTCCCGAGTGGAGGAAAAAAGACCCTCGTCTAAGAGAGCAATGCATTTATGCATTGACTTCAGCGGGAAGCCCCAGAAAAGCTTCCGCTATGTGGAAAAAAAAGGCTCCGAATATGTATCATTTACACGTTGGTCCAGCATTGTGGTTAGTCGATAAAATAGTTGAATCGGGATGTGATGGAATTGTAGCAACAGGAACGGAAGGAGGGGGTCATCAATCTTATGAGAAAATTTCTACCTTAGTTCTTACCCAACAAGTAGCAAAAAAGTATCCTGAAAAATTGTTAGTTTCATGTGGGGGATATTCAAGCGCGGAGGGATTGGCAGCTGGTTTAGCGATGGGTGCTGATGCTATAGCCATGGGAACAAGATTTATTGCTTCGAAGCAAAGTGAATTTCACCAAAATTATAAAGATTTAATTCCGCCCGCAACAGCAAGAGATACCATTTTAACAACAGGAGGATTTGGTCCAATTCGACTATTAAAAAATAAATACGCCATGGAGCATGGTGAGGTCATCTCCAAGGAAGAAAAGATTGCCCAAGAAATGTCCTACGATATGGACGAATATTTAGAAGATTTGTATCGTTATGAGATAGTCTATACTAAAGGTGACGTTGAGGATGGAGCTATACCGGTCGGTCAGACTTGTGGTTTAATTAACGAAATACTCGATGTAGATGATATTATTACCAGTTTCACTAAAGGGGCAGAAAAAATCTTTAAAGATATTTGTTCAAGAGTATCATAAATGTTTTTAAAACCTTACGTTATAATTTATATAAAATAACCATATTTTTTTCAATTATTTTTTTTTACATAATAATTAACTTATTAATTTAAGAATAAATGCCGGAAGCATCTAAATCTCTACAAGATAAAATTAAGGAATTATCGCAAACGATTTATCGAGCGGTTACTGATTTAAAGCTTTGCGTATCATGCGGAACTTGTGTAATCTACTGCCCCTTAAAAATTAGAGCTTTTAATAACGATGGAAAGGGTATTACTATCCAAACGAACGTATCTTGTGGTGGATGTAGCGTTTGCTTTCATCGTTGTCCAGAAGGGGCAATCCGCCTTTTACCTTTTTCACGAAAATAATTTAAATAAGCAATTCGATTTTAGAATAATTATTAATCCTAATTACTTAAAATCTGATTAAACCGCATTCTATGGATATTGCTTATGGGGAAAATATTTAAATAGGAAGATTTGAGTTATTTTACATGTGAGAGGGATAAATAAACATAAATTGCCTTAAAGCTGGTGTTTTGAACATGAAAACACGCAAAGATGATTATAAGGTATTGGGAATAAATGAAGATGCATCGGAAGAGGAAATCAAGCTGGCATATCGAAGATTAGCAAAAAAATATCATCCTGATTTGAATAAAGAAGGACTAAATTCACAAAAAAAATTTATGGAAGTCCAACGAGCATTTGAGAACATCCAAGATAAAGGGAAAAATATCCCTATAAGAAAAAAAAACAAAAAACAATCCAATCTCTATACTGAATCCTCAATGTTTCATAGAGATGATTTTTTCGATTTTTCTGGGATAAATTCTATTTTTGAGTTATTCTTTGGAAGAGAAAGTAACCAAAAACTTCACAAGCCAGAAATACATATAGATTTAAGAAAGGAGATAAAAAGTAAGAGCAATGACAGGAATAAAGATAAATTTTCCCGAATTGAAAAAAAATTTGATGAGATAAGAAGATACTTTTTTGAAAATTTTTAATTCTAAATATAATTGAATTGATAAGAATTAACTAAGTGTAATCCGTGTAATATTTTTCTATATTCTCCATTCCTAATTAGAAAATGCATTGCTATTTAAATCGAATTAAAATAAATAAGGGTTATCTAATAAAAATTTCCAATCTTTTTTAGAAAATGACTGCAATTTTTAAATATTAAATTTTTTCTGAAAAAAGAATTAAAAATCACTGCTTTTCTATAATCTCCTTCAATCGCGTTTTAAGATAATGATAAAAAAAACAAAAACAAAAAAAACAAAAAAAAATAAAAACAGGTTATTCTTCCTTAAGTTCTCTACGCTTTATTTTACCAACAAGCGTTTTGGGCAGTTCCTCGATGAATTGTATCTCCCTCGGATATTTATAAGGAGATATATTTTCCTTACACCATTCTAACATCTCTTCCTCTGTGATCTTACCTTGATAATCTGGTTTTATTGAGATATAAGCTTTTATGGTTTCTCCGACTCCAGACGGGTGAGGTGCTCCTACAACCCCTACTTCGTTCACTGCTGGATGCTGATAGATAAGATTTTCCACCTCAGCGGGAAACACCCCGTGTCCTTTATATTTTATCATATCACGTTTTCTATCCTTGATATGCAAATAACCTTCAGCATCAATACAAGCGATATCTGAGGTGTAGTACCAGATTCGCCCTTTCGAATCTTTTCTCAATGCTCTTTCAGTTGCCTTTGGTTTTCCATAATAGCCAAGCATTATCTGAGGGCCATTTACACATAATTCTCCAATATATTTTTCTGATTCTTCTGGGTCACAATCATCGCAATTCATATGAGGGCAAATGGGAAGCATTTCAGTCCCTTCTTCGACATCCATAATCTTAATCAGGGTATCGGAAACTGGTAAACCTGGAGAACCTAGTTTATATTTTTCCTCTTCAAATACATTACCAGTAACTATTGGTGCAGTTTCACTTGCTCCGTATCCTTCAATAATTAGTGCTCCTGTAAGGGCTTCAAATTTACGTTTTACTTCTGGTGGAAGTGAAGACCCGCCACTAAGGCAAGCTGCCAGTGTTTCAAATTTACCCTTATATTTTTCTGAATCCGCATCTTGGTTTATTTGATTATAAAGCGTAGGCACGGCGGGCATATAGACCGCATCCTCGTTCAATAATTTTTTTAATATGTCTGATCGTTTTTCTGGAGGTGAAGGGAATAAAATCAGCTTATATCCGGAATATACTCCCAGATTCATAGCCGTACTTAAACCAAACACGTGTCCAAATGGAATAACACATCCAGATCCACCTTTTCCTCTTAATTCCCTCGTTTTTGGTACTTGTGAATATAACCATTCCACAGCTTGCTCGGCATTACATATTAGGTTAGCATGTGACAGTTTTACACCTTTAGGGACTCCAGTAGTTCCTCCAGTGTATATTAACGTTCCTACATCTTCCTTCGCGTTTATATCGACATTTGGAACATTGGGCGGAGTTCCTTCTTCCAGTAAATTTTGAAATTTATGGAACTGGATTTCCCCAACCTTATCCGGCCACAATTTCTCCTTCATATACGGCACTTTTCCTAAAAGTTTTCCCAGAATTGCCTTAATTTTGGGCAAATACTCTCCGATACCTGTCATAATCACATGTTCGAGTGTGTCCATCTTACTGAGATCTTTTCCTTGTAAATACCCTTCATAAAGAGCATCTAATATTATTAGAACTTTACTTTTCGCATCATTGACTTGATATACGATCTCAACAAACTTGTGTAAAGGAATAATTGGATTTATGATGGCACCTAACTTTACCGTGGCATAGTAAGCAATAACAAATTGGGGAATATTTGGGATATCCACCGCAACCACATCTCCTTTTCCGACACCCATTTTTGAGAGTGCAGTAGCGAATTTATCTACCATCTCATTTAATTGACTATATGTGCAACTCCATCCTTCAAAGGAAATTGCCTGGGAATTTGGAAATTCAGTAACAGTTTTATCAAACATCTCTCCTAAGGACATCCAACTATATTCTAATGATTCTTGAACTCCTTCTGGATAACTTTTTAACCAAGGTTTTGGAATATCTTCTGACATTTTTTTCATTTCACTTTTATAGATTATAAATAAAGATTATAAAATATACTATATAAAAGTATCACGATCAAGGATTTGAGAAGAATTAGTTAGGATTAAAAGCACATAATTTAAAAAAAAAATTTATTAGAATTATAGGTTATTCTTTTCCTTGAGTTCCGTAGATACAAAACCACCCACCCTTTAAATCATATTTCTTAAAAACTCCACAGTCAAAGCAATTACACGCTTTTTCTTCTATCTCTTTCTGTGGTTTTTCTGACGCTCCTCTAGCACAAAAGAGCGCGTGAGGTTCAATCTCATTCAATTTATTGGGTTTAAAGGTAGGACATGGTCCACAAAACTGCTTGCAAATATTCATATTTTCTTCTGTGTCTGGTACTTCTTGAGGCATTGATTTCACCATGTTATTGAGTTATTCCTTTTTAAGATATTTGAAAATTAATAGTTAATAGTTATAGATTATAAAATTTCAGATTTCATGTCAATTCTCAACACAGAATTTATTGTCGTCCTTAAAAAATTGATTAAAAAAATAAAGAATTGTTTGGATTATTCTTCTTTTCGTAATTCTCTTCGTAAAATTTTACCAACCACGGATTTTGGAATTTCTGGAATGATTTCAATGATTCGCGGGTATTTATATGGACTAATATTTTCTTTACACCACTCCATCATTTCTTCTTCAGAAATTTTACCTTGATACTCCTCTTTTAAAGAAATATATGCCTTAATAGTTTGCCCGGACTCCGGATCTGGCGCTCCTACTACCCCTACCTCATTTACCGCGGGATGCATATAGATAAGATCTTCTACTTCTCTTGGAAATACCGAATGACCTTTGTATTTGATCATATCTCGCTTTCTATCCTTAATATGTAAATACCCGTCTTTATCAATACATCCGATATCTGCGGTATAATACCAAATTCTTCCGTGGTCATCGCTTCTCAATGCTCTTTCAGTCGCTTCTGGTTTATTTAAATAGCCTAACATCACTTGTGGTCCACTTCCACAGATTTCCCCGATGTATTTTGCTTCTTCTATCCCACATTCAGAACAATCTTCTTTAGGACATTGGGGCAATATTTCCTTTCCCTCTTCTGGATCGACTATCTTTATGTAAGAATCACTGACGGGAAACCCCACGGTGTTTTCTTTATATTTATGGAAAGGAGAAGCTGTGAGTAATGGGGATGTCTCGGACATACCATATCCTTCAATAATTCTTGAGCCTGTGATCGCCTCGAACTCTTGTTTGACTTCTAATGGAAGAGCTGAAGCTCCGCTCAAACATGCTACCAATGATTCCAACTCTCCCCGGAACTTTTCGGATTTTGGATCCAGATTGATTTTGTTCCAGAGGGTGGGAACACCAGGTCCAAATGTTGCGCCTTGTGATTTAATCACTTTTAGCATCTTAGAGATTGGAGCCGGAGGTTGTGGAAATAAAATCATTTTATATCCATTACTGACTGCAATATTCATACCTATGGAAAGTGCGAAGGAGTGCGCAAGAGGGAGTACTATAAACATCCCCCCTTTTCCAAGAGTGTTCTCCAATTCGGGTAGCTGCTTTTGACTCCACTCGTTAGCTTGAATAGCATTTACAATTAAATTATAATGAGAAGTTTTCACTCCTTTCGGTACACCAGTCGTTCCTCCAGTATAGATTAAAACTGCAGTATCATTTTTGACATTAATATCCACTTCGGGAAGATCAATTGGAGTTCCTTTTTCTAAGAGGTGTTGGAGTTCAATAAATTGAATATTCCCGACTTTTGTAGGCCATTCCTTCATATAAGGAATCTTACCGAGAAGTTTTCCAAGAACGGCTTTTATTTTTGGAAGATATTCTGCCAAACCAGTCATTACAATCGTTTCTAAGCTGGGCATTTTGCTAAGATCTTTACCATGTAGATGCTCTTCATAAAGAGAATCAAGTATTAATAATACTTTAGCCTTAGAATCATTTATTTGATGAACAATTTCTACGAATCGATTTAATGGGATGATTGGGTTTGCAATCGCTCCAATTCGACAGATTCCATAGAAAGCTATAATAAATTGGGGTGTGTTGGGTAAATCTATCGCAACTACATCACCCTTTTTTATTCCCATTTTCGATAATGTGGTAGCAAATTGATCGATCATTTGATCTAATTCCCTGTAGGTACATCCCCATCCCTCAAACCAGATCGCTTGAGAATTGGGATATTCTTCGGCAGTTTCCCTTATAAATTCACCTAAGGAGATTTCTGGATAATCAATATGTCGTGGCACTTCTTCAGGCCAGTTTTCCATCCAAGGTTGGTCTATATATTCATCTGAGATTTCTTGTTGAGTCATTTTTATTTAGTCAAATTGTTAAAATGTTATTATAATTATTCACTCAGAGTATTTAAAACTTTAATTTCAACTATTGATCTAGCTGACTAGCTGAGTATTTAAGAAAAAAACGAGTTTAACGATAATGAAGTTATCTTCTTTCTTAATTGTACTTTTTGTTGAATAATTTCTTTAATAGTATTGGAAATCTCTTTTCGCTTGGTTTTTTTTCTGGGAATAGGAAGCTTGAGCTCCATAATCCGATTTCCTATCGTCGCGATAGTCCCTTGAATAAAAGTGACGGATTTTATTTGTTTTTGGACTATATCGAGATTCAGCAAAAACAATAATAAATAAGCATCTATAGCATCTTCATTTCCTAAAGTTTTTATTTGATATATATGACTTTGGATGATGATTTTGGTATCCAATTTGGTAATAAATGCGGTTCGACCTATTAAATTCGGTCCTCCATCCTTAACAAGAAGGATATCCCCAATTTCGATATTTTGCTTAACCTCATATTGCTTATATACTTCCTCAGAAGTCTTTTTATTGGAATCAAGGTTAACTTGCCAGTCAGAAATTTCGCTGGTACGAATGAAAGGAATATCTCCTAATCCATAAACCTTCGAGCCGATCTCATCCCCACGAGGAATATAGCCATTTCGATTAGTATAAATTATTCCATCATTGATTAATTCTTGAATAGTTTTAAGATCATAATTATCATCTGAAGCTAATTTCTCCAATCGCTTCTCTATTCCTAGATAATAATTTGGAATAAAAATATTATTGTGTATATCAGCTACTTTCATTTTAAAAACATTTTGCTCTTCTGAATAGCTAAATTCCTTTATTTTAGTCAAATTTTTGTTGAGTGTATCCAAATCATCGTTTATAATGGTTTTTCCTTCTGAATCTTTTTTGGGACTGCCATCCTTGTTTAACTTATAAATTATCTTCCCATCTTTATCATGCCCCACATTTTCAACCAGTGCAAATTCTATAAAGTAATCTTTTGGAGGATTTGATATTTTTTGAAAAAATAATATACTAGTTTTATTACAAGTATAGGGTTGAAATGCGTTTTGACCCAATGAGATAATTGCTAAAATCTTTCCTTTTGATTTAAGGTATTTCCAAATATAGCGATCAGAAGGATTTCCAAAAATTCCTTCCGGTAATACTATACCAAGCTTCCCACCGTCTTTTAACAGCTGAATGCATCTTTCTATAAATAGGATCTGCGGGGGTTGTTGCTTGGTTAATTTCTCTGTTCTTTTCCAACCTGAATTGCTATAGTTTTTCCAGATATGCCCTAATTCGTAATTCTTGAGGATATCCTTTTCATCCACAGGAATTTTTGATCCAAATGGAGGATTCGTTAAGATATAATCAAAAAAGTCATTTTTAATTATCATTTTCGCATGGGCATGATACTCACTTGGATTTAAAGAATCTTCACAAAATATATGTGGTTTTTCTCCTCCAAGAATTTCTAAATAAAGCGCAGCAATTTTGGTTAGAAAAAGATCTTTATCTACTCCATATAAATTTGATACGATATTTTGATATTGGGATTTCTGTTTCGTAGATTTTTTATTTTTATCATTTAGCTTTTTTTCTAATAAATCTCTCGCAGCTAAAAGGAAACCACCGTGCCCACATGCGGGATCCAATATTTTTGAGTATAGGGATGGATTCAAGTATTCCACCATAAAAGAGACGATGTTCGAAGGAGTAAAGAATTGACCTCCTTCATCCTTCAATATCTTACTCACAAATATTTCAAATGCATCTTTAAAAATATCATGAGAAGAGTTCATAAGAGAAATATGCTGCAACTGGTTCACAGTCATATAAATTAGGTCAGGTGTGAGATGGATTGACTCATTTTCGCGGAAGATTCCATCATAATTTTTGAGAACTTTTTCTTGAAAAAATTGTTGAATTCGCTTTGAAAGCTCATGAGGGTTCTCTTCTAGTTTTATTTGAAAATCAAGAATATCATCTTGATTTTTACTCATCTCATCCAATAATTTGCAAAATAACAAATTTACGATTTCTTTAGAGCGGGTCCTAGTATCTGTATCGGTATTTTTTAGTTTACTATACAGATGATTATTTAGATTGCGAAATATTTCCTTAAGATTTTTTGAGGAGATTAAATCCTTTTTTCTGAGAAGTCCACTATTTTGCGAATCGCGTGTGACTTCAAGAGATTTCCGATTCATGTTAGGATGATAGCTTTTTTATTTATACAGAACACTAATAATTAACTAAACTAATATAAATTATAATAATTTCTTAAAAAACTTTAGATAATAACCTCATGACAAGCAAGGATTTGGATTTTGGGAAAGATATTGAATTTTCAACAAAAAAACGGTTTGGTATAATTGCCTTAAATCGAATTCACCGTTCGAATGCCTTCACAATCGATCTATTGCGAAATCTGAAAAAAGCAATTGAATACTGTCAAGAAGAGAAAAAAATACGGGGGGTTTTACTCACAAATAAGGGAGATTCATTTAGTACTGGGATGGATCTCGATTTTATTGATGGCAGTGATCATAAAGCTGTAAAAGAACTAGAAGGCACTGCTGCGGAAGTCTGTGAGTTGCTTTTCAATGGAAAACCTTCGATATGTGCGATAAATGGCCGGACTATGGGGGAAGGTGCGGTATTTGTAGAATGTTGTGATTACAGAATTGCTACTCGAGAGAGCTTCTTCCAGATGCCCGAAATTTATTCTGGAATCTTTCCAGGTACTGGTTGTGTAATTCTATTCACTAAGATAATAGGGATTAATTGGACAAAGCGTTTACTTATGTGGGTGGAAAGAATTAGCGCTCAAAAAGCTTTAGAAATAAACTTTATTGATGAAATCGCAGAAAATCAAGAGGATTTAATGAAAAAAGCATTAGATAAGGCTCGTTTTATATCGACGAAAAATCAAACCGTTTTAAATGCAATCAAGTTATGCGCGAATCATTTCTTAGATAAATCATATGATAAGGCATATGAATTGGAAAAGCAGGCATCAGCATGGTATGAGCACGAGGATAAGGAGAAATTTATTGAACATTTCAGAAATATCGTGAGAAATATAAATTCTTAAATTTTCTTAGACAATGTCAGTTTTTATCATATCATCCTAACAAAATATTGGGATTTTAAATAGAGTCATTTCTTCTTTTTATTAATTTCTAGTACTCTGAATTGAAATTAGATCATGACTCAATCAAAAAATTCTCAACTAAAAATAAATCTATTTCTGCTCATATTCTTGCTAATTGTCATAATTATCGCAGTTCTTTGTATTTTATATCCAGATTTTGGGGAGGTTTTTAATATTGGAAATTGGTTTGATGCAGATGCTTTGGGAAATGTTAACTATATCTTGTCTTTTGCCTTTACTATGTTAGTTTGTTTTCTGGGAGCATTAGTTCCAGTTCCAATTCCGTATCCTTTACCCATTACACTATTCTCCTCAGCATGGATTAGTTTATTAGGTTTTCCTGCTTGGGGCTTGATTATATTGTTAGTCGCATTTGCAACTTTCGCAAACACGATGGGGGATATGGTTGATTATACTATTGGCAGAGGGGCGGAAACAGTGATGCAAGAAGAAAAAGAAGAAAATCGTTGGCATCAGCTAATTCTCAAATATGATCGCGCAATTCCTGGAATAATTATTCTTTTTGGCTTAACCCCTTTACCAGATTCTACTCTTATGGTTCCTTTAGGCGTTGCTAACTATGATATGAAAAAAACCTTATTATGGATGTACGTAGGAAGATTTTTCATGATGTTTATTTATGCGTTAGGTGGTGTTTTTGCTCTTGATTGGTTAATAGATCTCACTTCCAGTGAAGGAGGGTGGGTTTTTGGAGTAATAACACTCTTCTTAATGTGGGGAATCATTTTTTTCATGTTAAAATTCCGGCCAAAAATTAAAGAATGAACAGATGGAAAGATAAAAAAACCGATTTCCATTAGATAAATAGTTTAGAGCTATAAAAATCGTAATATTGTTAGGTATTCATTTCCTCTGGAGAGAGAAATTTATATTAAAAATTATAAAGTTAAGAGTTAATTGATAGTGATTCTTATTATAGCGTGAATATGACTAATTTAAAAGGGGAGATTAAAAATTTCACAAGAAGAATTTGAACAATATCCTCATACGCTTTGCGGCATTATTGACAAATGGGCAGAAGAACTACCAGATAAAGACGCGTTTATTATATATGATACGGGGGAAAAGTATACATATAAAGAATTTCAACAAAACATTGATGTGATGGCTTTCAAACTTTATAATATGGGATTTCGTAAGGGAGATATTTGCGTAACATCGCTTCCTTACTTGGATAAACATATTTTTCTGGGATATGCATGTGCCAAGCTTGGGGTAATGTGGACACCTCTTGATCTTCGATTAAAACCACCAGAAATTATGCGCTGCCTTGAAATTTTAAAAGATAAAGCTAAAATGTATTGCCATCTTGGAAAGACGACGGCGGCGAATTTCGGTATGATCGGGGCGGCAGTAAGGAAAAATAGTCCATGGTTAAAATATGTGGTTCAATTTAGCGATCCTGATGATAGATATCGAAAAGGTATACTCCCAGCTTATGAAATCGCCGAGAAAGCTGAAAAGGAATATAAAGAAGCAATGCAAAATCCTGATTCCATGAAGGATTATCGGGAGGAATGTGCGAAAGTGAGTGGAAAGGATCCGGTTATGATCGTATTTACTACGGGCAGTACTGGCTTTCCTAAGCCCGCGATGCTTAAAAATGAAGGTATTATCTGTCAGAATATGTGTCTTGCGAAAGCGTTCGGATTAGAAAAGACAGATATTATGATCGTAAATCTTCCACCAAGCCACGTGGGAGGGACTACTGAGCAATTTTGCACGACTCTCTTTGGTGGCGGAACTAACGTCGTATTACATATATTTGATGCGGAAAAGACTTTGGATGCCGTACAAAAATATGAAGCCACGGTAATGGGTCAAATACCAGCTCTCTATGCGATGGAGTGGAGATTGCCGAATTATTCAGATTATGATCTCAGCAACCTACGGTTTGTCATTTGCGCGGGTCAATCTGTGGATCGTCCATTTTTAGAGAAGCTTAGGAAGATGGCACCCCAAATTGGGGGCGGGTTAGGATTAACCGAGACTTCTGGATTTTGTTCCTATATAACTGTAAAAGAGAACTGGGAGGATTTTGTGACCGCATTGGGTACTGACTTTCCCATTTATCCGATGTCGATTCGAAAACCCATGAACGCGGACGGTACAGCCGGAGAAGAATTATCTAAAGGTGAGATCGGAGAGATTTGCTACAAGGGACCTCAAACATTTTTAGGTTATTTTGGTAAAGAAGAAGAGACAAAAAAGACTCTCTCTAAAGATGGTTTTTTATATACGGGAGACATGGGCTACATAGCTGAGGATGGTCTTCATTTAGAAGGGAGAAGAAAATTTCTCATCAAACCAAAAGGGTATCAAGTATTTCCACCAGAGGTTGAAGCGTATATCGCAGAACTAGATGAAGTTGAATCGGTAGCCATCGTTGGAGCGAAGCATGATGTCTTCACAGAAGGAATTATTGCCTATATCAAAGTAAAGGAAGGAGTAACACTCACCAAAGAAGAGGTCATGGAACATTGTAAAGGAATCGCAGCATATAAACGACCATCGCTTATCGTTTTTATTGATGAGTTTCCACTAAATAGGGTCGCTAAAACAGATTATGTTTCGCTGAAAGAACGAGTTCCAGAGGATATTGAAAACGCTAGGGAAGAAGGCGGCTGGGATGCTTCATAAGCACACCTAAAATACTAAAAAAAAAAGAAATGAAATTTTTTTCTAATTTCTACTTATCTTTCATGGAATATGCTTATTGAGAGTGGTATTATCCATAAAAGGATTGCAAAAAGTAAAAGCCATTCAAACAGAGGATTTCCGATAACAATGAATAAGATAAGAAAGGTTAGTGGTCCAAATGCGCCGTAAAAGCCTAATATTTTGGGAATTTTAGTCTCATACAACATCGCGAACCAACCTGTAAAAAGCGCGCTTAATGTAAATCCTCCAAACGCAAGTTCACTCATCAATCCGTGAAGTCCATAATAACTCCGATCCTCACTAAAAATTCCTACTCCAATATAGGAAAGTGATCCGACGAAGCCGAATATAAAAGCGGATTCCACAATTCTTATTCGCATTCGTGTAGTCTTATTCAGATCAGGGCTTAAAAAATGCTCCAAGTAAAATGCAAAGGGAAGGGTAAGACTTCCGGCAAAAATACACGCGATATCATATAGATAGGGGGCGGGTGTATATTTAATCCCGCCTAGATCACTAATCCAATTATCCCATAGAGTATAACCTGTTGCAATACTTGCAACAATGTGCCCAATTATCAATAAGGACAAATAAATTCCCACCAAGGCATACATTGTACACTTTATAACTTTCTCCCTAATCACTCTCTCAAAAACCTTTGCTCTTAGCTGATTTATAGATTTTCTTAATGACATTTTTTCATTTTTATTTATATTTTTCACATTCTATTATCTAAATTTTGTATAGTTGAAAATACGTTTTTGAGATTTAAAAACCTACAAAAGTATAAAGCATTTTAATTCGATTAGCACTTAATATATTCTATGGAAATTGATGAATTTAGAGATATTAAATATGAAAAGGAAGAAAACGGGATCCTCACAGTTACCTTAAATCGACCAGAAAGGAAAAATGCGCTTTCTCCGCTTACTTTGCTGGAACTTTGGTATGCTGCCGATCACGCAGAAAAGGATCACAAGGTGAAGGTTATGATTCTGACCGGCTGTGAGGAAGCAAATGCCTTTTGCTCGGGAGGATACTTCAGTAAGACAATGTTCGAGGAAATTCCCACCAAATACAAAAAAGAAATGAATCTACGGGATATGGCCTCCAAAAAACTCTGCTTGAAATATTGGGATTTTGAAAAACCGATACTCACCGCTATAAATGGGTTAGCTGTAGGAGGAGGCTTCACCTTTCCTCTTGTGTGTTCTGATCTAATTTATATGTCTGAGGATTCATGGGTGGGACTCTATTTTGTGAAAAGAGCCGTGATGATGGATTTTGGGACCAGTTATCTATTACCCTTTTATGTAGGGTTTCAAAAAGCAAAGGAATTGTTTTATTTTGGGGATAAATTAAGTGCGAAGGAGGTATACGATTTAGGGATGGTAAATGAGATCGTGGCTGGAGATGAGTTGATGGAATATACTCGAGCTCAAGCAATAGAATTAATTCCACCCCATGGTCCAAGTCTCTCGATCAAACTGATGAAAAAAACGATGCATGCCTATTTCAGAGATATAATTGAAGAACAACTAGATTTAGAGAATAAGGGTTGGGTTAAAACCCTCACCTCAAAAGATTTCAAGGAGTCATTAGAAGCACTTAAACAAAAACGCGATGCAAATTTTATTGGAAAATAATAATAATGCTCCCTTACTCTTCTTTTGATGAATACTCCTTATTTTCTTCTGGGTACTTTATTATCATTCTTTCAGATCCCTAAGAATCACAATCTTTAATTAGAACTTAAAATAAATTTAATTACATATATACTAAAGTTCGTTCTAAAGAGAAAAGAACTGAGACTAAAAAAATAAGAAAAAATTGATTTCAACTTAGAAATAAATGGTGATATGAATATGGCCGATGATGATAATTCAAACGTGTATATTGGCAAAAAACGCTCTATGAGTTATGTGATGAGTGCAATGACAAGTTTGAATGAAGGAAAACCCACAAAGCTTCTCGCTCGTGGTAGAGCAATCTCGAGAGCAGTCGATGTTGGGGAATTGTTGATTCGAAAGTTTGCCAAGGGAGCACAATATGGCAATATTAAAATCGACACGGAAGAAGTGACCAATAAAGATGGCTCGAAGAGCAACGTTTCTGCCATGGAAATAGAGATTTTGCCAGGAGATTAACCTACTTATAGAAAACGACTGGAAAAAGAACTAATTATGGAGCTAAAGTGAACTCTCTTCTTTTTTTTCTTTTTATTCTTTTCGAATTATAACGCAGCTTTTAAATCCTCTAATTTATCTATAATTTCATCAATCTGTTCAGGCGTAGCGTTCTGGGAACTGAGATTATCAACCAATTTAATGAAGGGCTGTACGAGGGGATGTTGGATGATGCTGCATGTTTGATCTAAGGTGTTCACATCATAGATGAGTCCGGATTCCACTTGTTCGGCTACTCCAAGAATATCCCGTAATTGAAGGACATTCTCATCGGAGTATGATAAAACAAGAATCTCTTCCGCAATCTGGGCTTTATCACTTTTATTCGAAACTTTAAATTCACACATATAACTAACCTTATATTAATTTTTAGAATCTAAAAATAAAAACTTATTTTGGAAAGGAAAGGAAAAAACTTAAACCTCACGATAATCTCTATTCCTACTATTCCTACTATTCACAATAATTCTTTTCCTCATTATTCTAAAAAGCGTTTTTGTAAAAACGTGGGTAATATAAATCCTGTGTAGAATTCTAGCGCACTGGAAATTAGGATGCCGCGCGTGATAAGTAAGCCAATAACGTTCAATTTAATAGAGGCGTCAAGAAACGCACCAATGGAAAAAGAGCAAAATGCAATGATCAATAATTTTCCCTGAAAACGAACAGAGGCATTTTTAGACTTTAAGGATGCCTTTCCAAAGAAAACACCTCCTATTAGGAAGGTTAGAATTATCAGCATTAAATAATAACTTGCAAATGTATTATAGCGAATATCTACGGGATTTTCTAATCCTCCCACCACCTCAGGCGCGACGAGAGAAAAATAGATATACGCAATCATGAAAAGAGCGCCAACTATTCCATATGTGATGATGAGTACTCCTTGCGCTTGACGCCATAATAAATCTGTGATGGCTTTGAGGTAAAATAAGATAAAAACCGGTAATAAGGTAATAGTTATCAACAGATAGGCACTCAGAGAGATCCCTTGCCCATCATTGAATAGACCAATTACAAAGCCTATCGTGGACCCCCACCAAGGGCTTGTGAGACCTATCCAAGTCAATCCCATATAGACAAAGGTCGGATTATTGGTGGGACGATATTTTAAGATGATTTTCACTCCTATGAGTACCGAGCAGATAACAAAAATCATACTAAAAATCCCATTTACGATATCAATTAGGTTAAAAACCATGACTAATCACTTATCCTTAATCCCTAAATACTACCCACTCTAATAGCTATCAATATCACTCCATAGCTTATAAATCTGCATATTACACACCAATACATATCATAGCATTTTTTATTAATCAAGTAGGTCATAATTCTGGGTAATTCTCTCTATTTTGAATATATATTAATATTGTTTCTCATTCATACCTATGGATGATGGCATTAGTATCACGCATAATGACGGGAGTCGCACATTCTCACTCACCACCTATATGCGCCTAGATACCTCTCTTTCTGCTCACTTCTCGGATTCACTTAAATACTTGAATCAAAATCAATATAAAAACAAATTTTTTATTAGATACATTATAAATCTAAATAATAGTATATTAGATTAATTAAAACAGCAAATAATACAAAATTTCAAAGTGATGAAATATGGCAAGACCATATCAGAAAGCGAACATCCCAGGACCAGAGATGGGAACGACCGTGAAAGATCCGAAGGTGATGGCCAATATCATTAAAGAAGGTAAAAAGAAAGTCTTCGTTATTGGCTCAGAATCCTTAAATTGGGAACTTGACGGGAAAAAGGTTGTCGACTATTTCATTGACATCGCGAAAAAACTTGATTGCGATATCGTTGCGACGGGGCATGTATTTAAGCGTTTAAAGGAGAGTATCGATGCTGATAAGTTGTATGATGTTTCTCTTATCAATATTACAGATAGACTCTCAGATAAAGACTGGAAAGGCTTAGATGGAGAGGGCCAATATCAAATGGCTATTTTTGGTGGTCATCTTGTATTTTACAGCAGCCAAACACTCAGCAGACTTAAAAACTTTACAAATTGGGTAAGAACGGTGGAATTGGACAAATATGCACATCCAAACGCGCGATTTAGTTTAGCAAATCTCAATGATGCTGAATGGAAAGAATTCCTAGAAGAATTAATCGAAAATTTATAATTAACTAAATAAATATAATTAACCAAATAATTAAAGAGGTAAATGTTATGAGTTTTAGCGACATGCCAACAGACGTTGGGCCTGTTTATGAAGGAGAACGTATCCGATCCAAACAGATGTATGTGGAACTCGGCGGACCGAAGATAGAAAAGCATTTCGAATTGGTTAAAGTTAGAGACGAAAAAGATATTAAAGACGAGAATGTAGAACTCATTGGTCCCAATTTAACCGATATGGAAC
>SHMW01000010.1 GCA_008080735.1 Promethearchaeota archaeon | reverse complement strand
GAGATCCATAGGTAATCCATGCCAAGACTGTAACCAAGACCGTAAAAAAGAAGAGAACCAAACCACTTACTCGAAAAAATCCTGTTTTTGGTTTATCTTGTGTCATAATTCTCTATCTGAATATAATGTGGGATTGAAATTAAATAAATATTTTAAAATTTAATCTTATTTTTATAAAAAAAGAATAGAAAAGAATTAACCATATGAGACTATTTCCCAACGAATTTGAATTTATTTATAACTTTTCCCAGAGGATCTATCCTATCTTCGATAATGCCGCGTGCCAGATAGATAAAAGGAGTGTCCAATACACCAAAAAACCATTTGGTAAGTAATTGCCCTAAAATTAAGGGCCAGATGTCGGTTATTCCTAAGAATGCAATCGTTACAAAGATAAAGCTGTCAAGCGCCAACATTGGAATATCGCTGAATACGTTTCGAATCCACAAGTTTTTACCCTTGGTGAGCTTTTTAATCTTAGAATAGACCAGCGCGTCAAGATTTTCGGTAATGATAAACGAGATCCAGGAAGCGGCGGTGATTCTAATTGTCGACCCGAAGAAGCTAGTCCAAAAGGTTTGTAATGTGTTTGTCTCTGCGGGATTATCTCCCCAGAAAATAAATGGGGTAATCTCGATGCTAAACCAAATAAAAATCGTCATGAGAATTTGTGTGATGAAAGCGATGAAAATCATTTTATGAACCTCTTTTCTTCCAAATGCTTCATTAACCATATCTGTAATCTGAAAGGTAAACGGGAAGATCAGCACGGCAACGGGGGCAGCTATTGTGAAGGTTCCAATACTAAAGTCTCCAATTTTCGCGGCCAGAATCTGCGACATCGTGATAAACAGTACATAAAACGCTATCGCCACATCCGAACGTTGGCTCATTTTAATGTATTGACTGATAAATACTGTAGACACGATAATAACGACAAACCATACAAGTAATATTAACCACATAATAATTTCACCTTGTCAAATTCATTCCTTTAAATAAATTGGAAGCAATTTTCTAATTATACAATTTAATGAGAACTCATAGAAAAACCATTGGGTTTTCTTGCCTGAAATCCTGTGATTTGGATGAGAATTGATAATAACCATCTTATCGGATATACCAGACTCTTCTGGCGTTTTTTCTAAATCATGAAGTTTTCATATTGGGTTTAAATCGGAGTTTCCTTTCAATTATAAAAAAAAGGTTTATATTCCCTTTTTTCTGTTTCCTAATAAAATATCTTAAATTCGAATTTCTCATATATGAGCTTTCAATTTCCCAAACCACGAGACTTTAAAAAACGGATGTGTTATCAGTGCAAAAGACCAATTGAGTTCGGTGAATTTTATTTCAAAAATAAAGACCTCTCGAAAGAAAGGGTGATTGAGTTATGGCAATGTAATTCTCTTGAATTTTATTGTTGTTTATGTTATGATAATCTAAAGCGGAAAAACGAAGCTGAATATCTTCGGAATCAACTATCCAAGAAAGAAAGTGATATTCTCAAAATTTTGGAGATTAGCTTTGAGAGGGAATTGCCGCTTTTACCCTCGATTAGCTATAATTCTGTTGGGTTCTCGATTGAGGATGGGACAATTTCTGGACTTAGCCTATTTAAAATGGGATTATATGAATTTCCCGAAGTGCTAACCCATTTGAAGAACTTACGAACGCTCAATCTCGCGTGGAATTATCTTGAATATTTACCTGAATCATTATCTTCATTGAAGAATCTCCGCGAATTAGATTTGATAGGCAATCATATACTCAAAATTCCAGACATCATTTCGGAATTGAAACGACTTGAGGTGCTCGATCTTAGTTTTAATAACATTCAATCAATTCCAAATGAGATTGGAACCATGAAATCCTTGCGATTATTTAAACTCATACGAAATAATATAACCCAAATCCCTCAAACTGTTAGTCGATTGGAAAGCAAGGGCTTGAAAATTTTATTATAAACTATATAATATGTAATTAACTGCATTTTGTTTTATGCCCTACCGATTAGATCCATGAAAAACTACCAGACTTCTCAATATCTAACTTGATTCTCCATTTCTGAGGAGCCTGCTTTTTTTCTTCTAATCCACGCGAATTTCTATTCGAATAGAAACCTAAGATTTAAAAATCAATCCATAATTACTATGTAGTAATATACAAATTTGTTGAGTCATGGGATTGTTTATGAAAAGTGTGAATAAAAGTTATTTAGTGGTAAGTATATTATTTTTGTCGCTTATCGTTCCTCTTGCTCTTTGTGTTTATCAAAATCCGATGAGAATCAATTATGCTGAAAATCTCTCTCTGAACGAGATAAACAGAGAAAATAAAGTCTTCACCAATATAACTCAAACTGATACCGATTGCTTAATTGATACTATAAATCCCGCATTAAATGAACCACCCCGACTTTTTCTACCAAATCATCATCTTTCCTATGCGAAAATGAATTTTGAGAATCTCTCTGCGCTGAATTATACAAAAAATATTGAAACTGAATTCTCAGATTCGGTCAGGAGCTCTCCGAACGGCTCGATATATGTGTATCAAAAATTTTATGTGAGAATGAGTCAGTATGTCAATAATGTGACTATTTTAATTCAGGATATTAACAATAAGACTTATTTTACGGATGAAAATTCGTGGGAGGTTGCGATTGTAAATTGTTCGGATGATGAGGTTGGAACGCCCAACCCGAATGAAACCCTGGGAAAGGTTCAAAAACCACATCCTATCAAGATTTATCCCGAATGGGTGACTTTTGATTTTAAATCCTCTGATTATGGTCCCGTATTTCTAAATATTTCAAACACCAAACATACTTTTGAGGATGGAATAGATAAATATTGGTTTGCATTTCGCGTAAAAATACCACCTGATGATACTGATAACGGAGGAGGTCCAAAATTTCTCTATTTCAATCTTGATGAGGGTGCAGCTGATGATATCGGAGAGGGAGAAATATTTGCCCAATCTCCCGATTTCATATTTGATAATTATACTCTTAATAATGTTGTCAACACCACGGAAGAAGAGGGAACCCTACAAGATGGAGACCCGACTTCTTTTGTCGAACACATGGATGGAAATGAATATATTGTTGCTAATGAGTCTAATAACGTCAAATTTATTACTGATTTCAATTTAGAGGATCTGCGTAATTATGAAGGTACTTATCATGATTTATATGATGAAGCTCTTGGATTTCTTGGTTTTTTTGGATTGATAGATTGGTATTTGAATCACTATACGAAACTCTTTAAGATTGAAATTTCTCTAGCTCTAAATGTATCTCACCCTGAAAATATTGAGGATGGAACTCTATATGCTTGGAATTTTGAACAACCTTTTATAGTTGGATGGCAAAACATTTCTCATTTTTTTAACTTAAAAAACAACAATTCAGAGCTCATGACTTATGAAATAAGAGATCCAAATGAAAAAATTGAATTCCTTAAATGGATTAATAGTAACGATAACAATAATTTAAGATTCATGTTTGAATATACTGGTAATGGGAATGGAAGCTTTAATGTTAGCATTGATAAACTTACTATTGAAATTGGTGAAATAGACTCTCTAACAGAAATTCAAAAATATGATCCTCTCATTGAGAATTTGGAGCACCCAAATAAGCTAATAGTTGAAAATGATACAAATAAGGGCCAAGGGAATTATGAATTATCAACAATTTTCGAAAATGATAATGAATATTTGAATTTACAAGCAGATTCGAATAATTTAACAGCAGAATTTAATTTTAATATTTTAAATGAATTTAATAATTCCCTCTGGGATGTTAATTTCTACGATTGGTTAGTAAAGTATCCTTACCCTTATTTACCCAAGATGGAGGTTAGGATAAGCTCTAATACTAGTTTTCAAAATCAAGTAGATTTAACACATGCCATTTTAGAAGTTTACAAAGGAGAGATGGATACAGGTCCATTTGAGGTAATTTTTGAAAATTATACTTGGATTCCTATTAGCGAAAATAAAACTTATGCACATAACAATGAAAAAACAATCATCACCGAAATTGATACAAGTTTAACTTGGATATTTTTAAGATTACTAAATGAATCAGCGGATAATCTATTTAGAATGAGATTGAGGTATAATAGTGATACAATTGAAGGATTTAATGTGAGTATAGATGAAGTCAGTTTATATATATACATCCGGAATTTAATTTCATCGGACATCACTTCGAAAATCGGGTTTGGAGTAGACGAAGGTGATACCACTCCCGAATATCTGGGTATGGAAGTAAATGGCTTGAAAGTGAATAACTATGGACTTCAGCAAGGTTCTTGGGAATCAGAAATAGAAAATGGTTTTGCAGAGGGGGGCTATTATGAATTTGTTATTACTTCCATATGGCCCTTTGTTCGGTTTGATGTCAATGGAACCTATGAAATCTATAAAATTAAACCAACAATAGAATTTCTTTCGGGATTTGCGTCTGAATATATGGCGGGCAATCAATACTTTTCCGTGAATGTGACTGGTGATAACGGGACGGCCATAACTAATTTGAAGATTTATTTTCAAGTGATGAATCCAAGTGATCAAGTTGTAGATCAATTTCCCGTCATAACCGATGAGAACGGGATAGCCTCAGTCAATTTGGATTTGAAGGAAACTGGAAGAGGATATTACATACGGGTACAATGTGCCGAAGAAAATGTCTATGCAGTATCGGAATCATCATCAACGAAATTTAGAGTGATAAATGGCGTTACATTATTTCTAGACACAATGATAATGTTAAGCCCGCTCTTTATCGCGATCATTTTAGGTATCTCAGGGTATATGGTACTTAGACATAGAAAAATGGAGCGATTGAGAGAAAAATGGAAAACGGATGCGATGATTCTTGAAGATCTCCTCAAACTTTCCTATATTATGATCATTCATAAGGAGGTTGGTGTCGCCATATACAGTCAGCAAATATCCTCTGAGAAGTTAGACCCAGACCTAATAAGCGGATTTTTACACGCAATTTCGTCATTTAAGCGAGAATTTAAGAAGAACGGCTTATCCAAACAAGCAAAAGGGTTTGAAATGAATTACTATGATTTTCATATCAATTTAACTGATGGGGATTATGTACGAATCGCATTAATTGCCGAGCAACAGCCTTCCGAATACTTGAAAGAGCAACAAATTCAATTCACAAAAGAGTTCGAAGATCGATACCAGAACCTCATCACCTCATTCAAAGGAGATACATCCGTGTTTAAGGGAGCTGATAAACTGGTTGAAAAATATTTTAATATCTCTTTGATGTATCCGCTAAAGACTAACCAAAATAAAGACTCTGACGACCTTGATAATTTAGAAAAAGATCTAATAGAGTTGGCTAATGAGATACAAAAAGAAAAGGAGTATTTCTTTTTTTCCGATCTCTTGAGCTTTGGGATGGTGGGTAGAGATGAGCCGAGAAATAAGGTCATAAGTACCATAATTAACTTGAAGAAGGAGAACTATCTCAGAAGCTTTCAATTTTCGTATCAGTAATAGATTTATAATTTCTTAACTCTTTTTTTATTTAACATTTACCGATTTATTCCCCAATTCTTTATAATTTTTTTCAAAATCAATGAACCAAGATTCGTTACAACGAGTGATAGGTCTTTTAATCCGATTCTTGAACTCAGAAACGTTCCCATTATCCGAAAAGGTTCGTAAAGACCGAACTTCTATTCATTATTATAGCGAAATCGTTAGATATTGGAATAAAATAAATTTTATTTACAGCTACACGATTAGGGCCGTCAAACACACTGTAGATATAACAACCACTATTAAAGCGCTATATTTTCTCATTATTTATCGCAAATTCTGGGAAAATGCGACATTTGAGAAAATTCTTAACGATTTACAGCCTTTCATAAAGCTTCACGTTCCAAATCGGAGTAAAAAATCATTGTTGAATTTTTACAGCAAACTTCAAACGTTTTCCTGGACAAAGGCGTTTTCAAATAAATCTATTTTAGAAAAAATCAGCATCGATAAGGCAATTCCTACTTTTGTCTTGCGAAGATTGAAGCCATACCTACAACCTAACTTTATCGTTGAAAATATGGAAAAGTTAGATACACCCGAAAACCTAAAAACAGCTATCGCTATAATTGAAATCCAGCGAAATATAAAGAATGATCTTAAAGAGAATTTTAAAGCATTTCTAATAGAAAAGAAAATTCCTTTTTCGGAAGATCCCATTATAAATTCAATGTTTATAATTCCCTCAACACATGTTTCCCAGATACTCCAAACTCGATTTTATAAAAGAAGTAATCTGCTAATTCTGGATAAAGGCTCCGCCTATATTGCTAGATTATTATCTCCCGAGAAGAAAGATTCTATCTTGGATATGTGCGCTGCTCCTGGGATTAAAACAATCTTGCTTTCAAATCTCTGCTTTAATCAAAACACGATTGTTGCGGTGGATTTTGATTTGGCAAGGGTTTATGAAATGAAAGACATGCTTAAAAGTTATAAAACTTCTAGTGTTTCTATTATGAACGGGGACAGCATTGATCCCCCTCTGCGGAATGATACTAAGTTCGACAAAATCTTGTTGGATGCCCCTTGCACGGGAAGCGGAACCTTTTCCTCACATCCAGAACTAAAATGGAGGCAAAATCGTTCTTTTCTGTATCAAAACGTAACTCTCCAAGAGAAATTGATAAAATCGGCATTCTCTCACCTAAGACCTGGAGGAACTTTAGTATACTCGACTTGTAGTCTCTATGCGGAAGAAGGAGAATTACAAACAAAACATTTACTTGACAAGCTTATACCAATGGATCTACCAGAATATTTTTCTGATCCATATCGAATAAATGATACATTACCAGAAGGAATGGGAAGATTGTTTCCCGCACTCCACGGTACGAAAGGATTTTTTGTCGCAAAATTCAAAAAAAAAGGAGCATAATTTACAATATAGATAAGATTAGTGTGAAACAAATATGACTAAAAAATCAAGGTATATTACAGTGGGACAAATCGATGCCACGGGGGTCCGTGGACCTCACGAGAAAGAACTTGAGGATATCAGCAAAGCGAAACATAAATTATTCGTCGACACAGATAAAGACAAAATTGAAGAAATTATCCGTGAAGATATCGGTGGGGTAATCGAAAATATTGGATTCAGTGAGGATTGGACAATTACCAAAGAGATGTTTCCCGAAGTAAATATTCACATGGCATATAGTTATTTGGGGGATGAGTTTGGCATGGGAATTGAAGCTGAATTTCAATTTCTCTTTTCGGGAGAAAGAGTCCATTGGGTGCCTGGAGAAGATAGTGCCACCTATATTGACATCATAATGGATTTTATCGAACGCCGGATTAAAGGAAAAGAACCTTTTGAAAAGAAATATGACCAAATGACGGAGCTGATGCAGAAGGTACTAAAGCAGAGAAAAGAGCCCTTTAAATTTTTGACTCAAGAAGACCAGAAACCACTTGAGGAATTCTTAGGGGCAAAAGTATGGAAAACGACGACAGGATGGAGGTTCAAGAAAGAAGTCTTTCCAAAGATTTATGTCGAAATTATTTACAACGACAGTCAAAATGAGTTAGACATCTCCTATTCGGGCGAAAATCTCGAAAAGATTGGTAGTTATCATATTGAACTTGTCGGAATCTTTTTCCTCAATCACATCCTCAGATATATTACCATTCATAATCAAGATAAGGAACTTCCAGATATCTGTTATATGATGTTTTCCAGAATGCTTACAAAAGAAAAAGAATGGATTCACAGAAAAATTTGAGGTATCATATTATCTGTTTTTAGCCATTTTAAAAATGAAATTTGGATTAAAAAAAAGGTAGAGATTAGGGAACGGTCCATAACTGAGCTCTTCCTTTTTTACCTGCACGTACAACTTTCTTAGAACTTTCCAGATCCGACATAATCTTCCAAATCTCCGCATTAGTAAGCTTAAAATATTTTCTCATTTCGGGAGTGCTCATTTTCGTATCATTCAACATATTGAGAATTAATCTCTTAATTTCCTCTATGGTATCCTCGTCAGAATCAGTATCAGTTTTTTGATTCTTTTCATCACTCTCACACTCTTCGTCCTCGTCCATTTCTATCATAATTCTGGAGGCTATTTTGTTGAGCTTAGTGATATTTGCTTCAATCCCTTTTGGTTTCATAAATAAGCAGCATAATTCAAGGTCTTTTGGGAATGCAACAATATAGAATTTATCATAAAGGATTGCTCTTGGCTTTTTTCCCGAATTCCCCCCGCGAAAGGATAAATAGAAATTCATCGCAAAATCATCCAATTTTACCACTTCATCTTTCTCCTTAAATTCCTTTTTCCACTTAAGAAAAGGTCCATCGATCATATCAAACCCAATTAGAGCCGCTCCAAAAAGTTCGTTTTTATCGAAATTCATTCTTTTCTGTTCCTCCGTTCTAATACTTGTTCCAATTCATTTTCTATTGTTTTCATGAGTCGTATACGCTCATCAGAATCGATCGCGGTGAGTCCAATAGTTTTTGTATGAAGTAGGTCTGCCACTCGATTATGATTCATCCTTCCATCTTTTTTACAGAGATCTTGCTTATTTGCAATGGCAATAATGGGACACTCTTCTTCCATGATCTCTTTTGCATAATCGATGAGTTGGCGGGAATTTAATACATTTTTCGGAGTTGAATCGGTCACGATAAAGATCAAATCAGAACCTACGACAAAATCCTCTAAATACTTTTTCAAATAATTTTTTTGACCTCCAAAATCCCAGATCTTTAATTTATATGGACCAAATTTAACGGTCTTTAAATCAAATCCTGCGGTAGGCACATACTTCTTGGTGGTCTCCTTTTGAGCTAACATTTTAGTCATAGTTGTTTTCCCGACCGCAGGGAACCCGATAATTGAAACCTTAATGGTTTCGTCTTGAATAGTTGATCTTAATAACATAATAGTTTCAAAATTCAAATAGTTGGTTAAAAAAGAAATTATATTCCCAGATAAAAAAAAAGAGTAATACCTTGGTGATATTTGTATACTATTTCACGATTTTTAAAGTGGTAGCAACGATTGTTATTCTTCCAGTCGTCTCTCTACGAATTCTGGCATAATAAAACCAAAATACCAAAAAATGGCGCTCGATATCAAAATGAGTCTAGTTGGAATGAGATATATATAATCTTGGGGTATTGCGGCATCCAGAATCGCGCCAACCGTGTAAGAGATGAATGCTGCCAGTAGAAAATATCCTTTTATTCTCGTTTTCCGTTTATCTGTTTTGATGGATCGATAGGAAAAATAAATTCCTGTAGAGGATACAATTGCGATAACAGAAAGCGCCAATACTAAATAAAATCCCTTATAATCCACATCAATCGGCGGGAAAAAATCTGCGATGGTTCCGGGTCCTTGAAGTAATAACCAAATAAACAAGATCTCCCACACGATTCCGTATACTATACTCCCGCCTAGAATTAATTTTCGATAACTCTGAAAAAAGAATTCGGTAAAAGCTACTAACCAGATAAAAATAAAGACGGGTCCTGCGATGTTTCCAATCAAATAATAGGCTACCTCTGGAATTCCTTCCCCATTATTGAAAAAAGCAACGATGAAAGAGATACTGCTTGGATACCAAGGGCTCACAATCCCAATCCACGTGAGTCCCACTAAAATCAGTAATTTTTCTTTATGTTTTCTATAGCTCAAAATCATAGTGAGTCCCACTAAAATCGAAATAGATACATAAATTATGCTTAAAGTTCCGTTTAATATTGTGAACGCATCCATTTTGTCTATTCTCCGAAAAAAAAATATTCAATATGATATTATTTTTGATATTCTTTTGATAAAGTTTTTAGTTATTATGATAGAACTCTTGTATTTAAACCTTTACTCTCTGCTACATTAATCTGAATGTTTATACGATTTATACACTCATTTTTTTATTATAAGAAGGGTCTAAGAACTATTTTTGTATCTTATAATTAAGATAATTTCAAAATATAAAAAATAAAAAAACGAAAAGATTAAGGAGAAAGAATATATTCTCGTGTATTATTTATCTGTTTTTTTGGTCTCTTGTTTTCCTAATTCTTTCAAATATTCCGATCGTCTCTCCTCATGGATTTTCACCAGTGCGCTTTTCATTTCATCAATCACCTCACCAGTTAATGGATATGCGATTACCCATATCACGAAGCCTATCAACGCAACTATCCCAGGTATTAATCCCATGGCTATATTCACCCCTAGAAAAGCATTGAATTGACCCAGAGTAGGTTGCAAGCTACCACCAATATAAATAAGTCCGAATGCTGTCATTAATGTTGTAGGAGTCGCAAGGGCGACACTTATCATCGGTTTACTTATTAAGGGACCTATACCCGCATATAACCCCTCTCTGCGTTCTCCCGAAATTTTCCAGAAATCGTAATCAATCGTATCAGCGCGCATAGGATTATGAAGGATAAAATCCCCTGGAAATGCCAAAAATACTATTGAAAACCCTATACACAATAAATACCACTCTCCTGTAAATGCTAACGCAAATGAGAGAAAATAACCAATTGCAATCACCCCTTGATAAAAGCTTAGAGCTAATTTAATGGAATATTTATCGGCCAGTTTTAAGTGAATATAAGAACCCGCGATTAAACATATTAATGGAGGGATCCAAAAGAGAATCATATCTAATTCGGATGTGGTCATTGGAGCAAGCACCCAAGTAAGGAAAAAGGGAAGAGTCGCCATGCTTACATTTACCAAGTACACACTAACCCCATCATACACAAGATAGATTACATATGATTTATTTTTAAAAGCTAATTTAAGATTCTCAATTAATGGCGTAGATTCTTGAGGAATATGCTCGGAATGTTCTGGTACTACATAGGACAAGAGTATATAGGGAATTAAACCAAAGAGAGCAATCCCAATGACCAAAATTTGGAACATTCCTATCGATTCTACCGTTGGATTGGCTAAAAAGACTAAGGGAAGAATGAAACCGATTAACACACCAGGTAATGTAAAAACAGTGGAGAGAATTTGTATTTTTTCCCTTTCTCGTTGATTTAGAGTCATTTGAGGGAGGAGAGCGACATGAGCGCATAGTACTATTGTAAATAAAGTATCATACGCAAGTTGGCTTACTAAATACCATATAAATAACCAAATTTGGACACCCAGTGAAGGATCTCCGCGTAAAATATCAGGAGGGAAAAAAACTAACGCAAATGCGATACTAAACAAAGGCGCGCCATATTTTATATATGGTATATATCTTTGATACTCTCCTCGGCGTTTATTAAAATATCTTGTGTTATTTATTATATTTCCGAAAAAGGGATCATTTACCACATTCCAAATAGCATATATGATTTGACCAACGATAATCCAACTATTTTGGAGTCCCATCCATGCATAATAGAACGATTGTATCAGTCCCATCACAGAGCCGTAAAAAGTACCCGGCATGTTTGCAAAAGAATAGGCAAGTTTTTCTTTTAAAGGTACAAAATCTGATTCAGAAATTTCTTTTGAGCTATGAGCCATTATATTATCAATTTTATTCTAATTTTAAGTAAAAGATATTGAATATAGAAAGAGTAAGTAAATCTAAAGGTTTATTCTTTTTGCTCGAAGGAAATTTTAAATTTTTAGATATTTTTCGTAGGACACATATGTCTAAAAACCCACTTGTAATTCGCGATAGTTAAAAAAAGAAAGTAAAGACTGAAGGATCTAAGCGGAGTTATTAAAAAATCTGGAAAATAGCTTAGATTTTTATTTGTATATATATCAATCTAATATCATATCTTTGAGCCATTTAGGTGTTATAAAGCCAAAGAGCCATTCAATCGCTCCAGATATTAAAATACCTCTGGTCACGATTAAATATATATAATTTTGTTGAACCGCAGCATCTAAAAAGGCACCTAAAAGATATGAGATGAATGCTGCCATAAGAAAAAATCCTTTCAGTCGTAATTCTGGGTCATCAGTATTAATTGAACCATAGGAAAAAATAATGCCTGTAATAAAAAAAATCATTATTATCGAAATAGCCAATACCAAATAAATTCCAGTAAACTCAACATCCACAGGGGGATAAAAATTCCCTATATTTGTTGGATCTAATATCAATAACACAAAAAACACAATTTCAAAGAAAATTCCATAAACAACAGAAGCGATTAAAACAAATTTTCTATATTTTTGATAGTAAAATTCAGTAAAGGCAACTAACCAAATAAAAATAAAGATTGGACCACTTACATTTCCTATAATATAATATAATGTCTCTGGAATTCCCATCCCATCATTAAATAGGGCCACGAGAAAAGAGATGCTACTTGGCATCCAAGGACTCACAATTCCGATTATGCTTATTCCAACTAGTACTAAAAATATCTCTTCTCTTTTAAAATATGAATAGATCAGCATAACCCCCACAAGGATACTGATAATGACAAATATCAAACTCAAAAAGCCGTTTAGAAAAGATAAGGCATCTAAACTAATATTATTTCACCGCTCTCCCTTAGTAATTCACATATATTACTAAGAACTTGGAATATAAAATATTATGGAAATCTTCTATTTAAAAATTTGGGTGGGTATTAGTATTAAAATCCTAAAATTCTGTGGTTTTTGCCGTTATATCAGATAATATCTGTAATATTGATGTTATAGTAAAAAAGCAACAAAATTAAGGAAAAGAAAGTGGGAGCAATCAAGCTTAATCCCAATAATCTCTGAGTCACCTTTATTGCTTCCTTCAAAGTATTCATTACAACATCGAAATACTTCGGTTCGCCCCATATCTTTATATCTTCAATTATAGAACGTTTATAGAGGAATTCTACGGGTTCTAGATTCTCCTCTGCTTTCCTAATAAGATTCTGGACTTTTTTCAAGATTTCATTCACTTTAATTTTATCCCCAAGAGGAGAATAGCCTCTACTGGTAAATTTCCGTGCGACAGTATGGGAATCTGATGTGGTTATTTCTCCTTTTTCAATGCCTATATTCTGAAGCATATTTAAAATATACGAGCGTATATCAGAATACGCATTATTTGCGTCAAAATGGATAAGTGCTGTTTTTTGCTTAGTTTTTTGATTCTGAAATAAATGCAGAATTATTCCCCCATATCCAATTCCGTCTTCTTCTCTATATTCTAACATCCGATCTCTTGCAACCCCATACAACATTTCAGTATCATCATTGTCATTTGGATATTCCTTGAATTTAAGTAATAAATTCTTTGTAGCATTAATTAAGTCTTTGGCTTCATTACTCCCATCTTTTATCAGAACTTCATCTCCAATTATGGAATTATGAGCATCGATAACAATTATATCATCATACCCCATGTCTCTCGTTTCTTTTTGTATTTTGGCTCCTATTTCGGACTGAATATCATCAGAAGGTAAGGGATGTCTGGTTAGAATTACTATGGGAACTTGATTGATCCTTAATCCTAGAATCTTTGCTGTATTATCGAGATCCCTGGAAAATCCTCCGATATATCTAACCCATACACTTTGAGAAATGTTTTCAACTTTTTTCACGTCTTGGGTTATCTGTTTTGTTATTTTTTCTACCTCTAATTGTTTGGTTAAGTTTTTCGAATGGTCGTTGGTAGTATGGTATACTGTTGCACCGGGAATACGTTCCAGCGTTTTATATATCAGTTCAGGCAAATCTGAAGACCCACAGGTTTTGAAAGGCCCAAAATGCACATCTGGAATAACAAACAATCCCTTAATTTTATCCGATTTTTGGGATTTAATGAAAAGATATTGGACCTTAATATTTGCTTTATGCCCCACCTCATCAAAAAGTTCTTCGATTTGGTAATCATTTCCTTCTGTCAGCATCGATAACACGAAAGAACGTATAAATTTATATCCTCCAAGCCCAGTGGCCTCTTTATAGATGTTACTTACTTGGAATAACCCTTTTGCATATGGTATCGTAAAAATAAGCGCACAAGAACAACAAAAAACAATCGCTTTTATAAAGAAATCTACAGAAAACTGTGCGGTAAAAATACTATACAAAACTATCCCGATAACGGGTTGGGACAATGAAAGTATAAAAAAACCAGGTTGTCCGACAGTGGTGAAAGAAAAATAAATCACAAATGCCACAATATAGGCAACTATTATTCCTAAGATAAAAAATATTTCTTGAAAAGTAATGTTTCCTAATATCCAACTTAAAAAATGACCTGAAATGTATATTATCCCGATAATTAAGTTAAAAATCTCGTTCAATTGGAATGACCAACCTTGGGGAGGCAGTTTAAGGATTGGAGCCTTTTTTGAATAAACGAGGGATATAACTATTGTTATTGTTTCGCTAAGAAAAAAAATTATAAAAATCTGAAAAAAATAATCTAAAGCAACCATAAAATTAAAGCTTCCAAAGTACAATTGGTTGAATACAGTTGATACAATACTTATCAAAAGAGGAACGATTATTAATCCAAGGTATATGACAACCCTATTAGTTAATAGGTCGAAATAAGAAAAAAACGATGGTGCTTTCCGATTTGATACTCCTATCTCTCCTTGCATCTATTAGAATTAAAAATTATTACTCTTTTAAAATTATTCCAGAATATAAAATCACTGCTTTTATATTTGGGAAAAAATAAAAAAAGTTAAAATTTACTGAAAAATAACAATTAAGTATATGGCTTTTTATAATACTCAGGGAGGATCAAATAGACGATTTCTTGATATTTTTTTGGATGGTTTAACCTTTTTCAAAAATTCATATGCTAAGGTAATTATACCCTTATTTCTCCTTTCGATTATCCCGATTATTCTCACCACCTTTCTTTTACCCGATCTCCTTTATCAAGAAAGTTTGCTAAGTGGACAAGCAAATACAATTTTGGACCAGATTATAGAAACGGGCGAAATGCCTTCACAAGAAAATTATGATATTTTAATTCAATATTTCGCCTTATTTATTGGCAATATGATATTTCAGCTTCTAATTGATAATATCTTTACGATCTTTGGCTTTTGTTTAGTTGGTTACTACCTTTACCAAATGTATCTGAATCGGGATGTTGATCTATGGGAAACTATGAAAGATAGAGTAAATTTTAACCTTCTCCTCGTCATCCTTATTTTAGGAATTGGATTTCCTTTTGGGCTTATATTTTTACTAATCCCCGGAATCCTTATTTTTGGCTATTTTATATTCTCTATATTCACTTATAGTGCAGATGAATTTGATAACTCAATTTCAAACGCGAGATCGATTGCGAAAGGCTCTTTTTTACAAATTATTGGAATTGCGGTATTAAGTTTAATTATCACAGCGATGATTAATTTCCCCTATACATTACTCTTAGATATAATTTGGCCTGTGAATAATGCGACCTATATTAGTTGGTTAAATCCGGCAACGAGAAATTATTTTATGCTCTTATTCTATAGCCTCAGTTATCAGTTGGTCAATATATTATTAACACCCCTTATGTTGTGCCTATTAACTCCATTATTTGCACTTAATCTTAAAGAAAAAGGAATAATTACTGGAATTCCTGAGCCTTCCGGGTGGAAAGCGAAAGCACGATCATCTAAGCCATTCCAACTTAAAGAAGGTATGTTCTGTCCTTACTGCGGAGAAAGAATTAAAGAAATTATCGATGAATGTCCAAATTGCGGTAGATCTCTTCGATTTGAATAATGTTTTAAATCTATTATTATTTTTATTATACTTTCATTTTTTTCCGAATTTAGTAAATTAGAGAAATTCTGAAAAATATTTCGAAGATAATATACGCAATAGAAAAAAAATTAAATTAGAAGGTTAAATTAGAATTAATATGTATATATTTTTCGACAAGAAACGTGAAATTGACCCAGAGCAGCTAAATAATCCTACAGTATTAATAGGCTGGCCAGGTATCGCCTTAGTTGGTAAATTGGCAATAAGTTCCATTAAAGATTCAATAGACGCGGAGTTAGTCTATGAAATTCAATATTTTGATTTCCCTCCCAAAAGTTCTGTTGAAAAAGGTGCATTAGATATCCCCACCGCCAAATTATACTATAAAGCACGGGAAGAGGGAGATATCTTTGTCCTAACAGGAGATTACCAACCACAATCACCAGAAGGAGTATTTGAATTTTCAAAGCAGTTTTGTGAACAAATGGATAAATTAACTGAGGGGAATATTCGAATGTATTTAAGTGCGGGGGCAATGGTGTCCGATAAATCTACTGACAAAGAAGTGCCGACAGTATTCGTGTCTGGTACAGATAAGTCTCTTGCCGAGAGTTTTTTAGAATTTGAGCATACAGAACTAATGGAAAGCGGTGTTATAGCGGGAGCAAACGGGATTTTACCCGCATGGGCGGGGAAAAATAATTTTGCATCAGGAATTTGCCTCTTAGCTGAAACCTTACCACTCAGAATGATAAATCTCGATCCTAAAGCCTCAAAATCTCTAGTCACCATTATAAAGGACTACTTTCATATAGATATGGATTACTCTGAGCTTGACAAAAAAATCGAGGAGATGGAAGATATGCTCGATAAGTTTAAGGAGCAAGCCAATCATTTTATGAAAGAATATCAGAAGGATAAGGGTGTAGATTCTTATTTTCGCTAGTTCTTAACGATTTTTTCTTATATTAGAATTTTAAGTGACTATCCTATCATAATTAAGTAAAAAGTATGATAACTCCAATCTCAGATTATATAAATAAAAAAGTTAAAATAAAAATTTCTGAAATCTTCAAGAATGAAAATTCATTTTTTCAAAATTATAAAATTATATATTTCAAAGATTATAGTTTAATTATTAGTATAAAACAAAATTTAGAGGAAAAATAAATGAAGTTCTTTAAACTATTTACTCCGTTTAAAATTAGAACCACTGAAATTTCGAATCGAATCATTATGCCGGCAATGCATTTAGGATTGGCGGACCAGGGAGCTATCACCGACAGACTCATAGATTTTTATGTAGAACGTGCTAGAGGTGGAGCTGGAATGCTCATTATCGGTGGGTGCTATGTAGACATCTATGGAAAGGGATTGCCATCGATGATTGCTGTAGATGATGATAAATTTATTCCCGGATTACAAGAGTTTACTGAAGCGGTTCACAGTGCACGAGACGACGTCAAAGTTTGCTGTCAATTATATCATGGTGGGGCATATGCATTTCCACAAATAATCGGCAAACAACCAATCGCACCGTCAGAGGTGTATAGTAATTTCAGTAATACCACACCTCGAAAAATGACGCATGAAGATATAAAACGTGAGCAACAAGCCTTTGCCGATGCGGCTGTCCGAGCGAAAAAAGCGGGATTCGATGCGGTTGAAATATGTGCAAATGCAGGTTATTTAATGGATCAATTTATCTCTCCAAAAACTAACAAACGTACTGATGAATATGGCGGAGATCTAGAAGATCGCTTACGATTCCCAAAAGAGACAATAGAACTTATGAGAATGGCTGTTGATGATTATATTATCGGATATCGTATTTCTGGAGATGATTTTGTCCCTGGAAGTAATACTTATAAAGAAAAGGGCGTGGTAGCAGAGGAATTAGCCGATTTATTGGACTATTTTAATGTGACTGGTGGATGGCATGAAACTAAAGTACCGCAACTAACTATGGATGTTCCAGAAGGAGCCTATACCTATCTTGCTGAAAATATCAAACGGCGTGTAAAAATTCCCATATTCTCATCCAATCGGATAAATGACCCGATTGTTGCAGAAGAAACTTTGCTAGCTGGGAAAGCCGATGCGATTTGTATGGGAAGAGCCCTAATTGCGGACCCGTTTCTACCTCAAAAAGCGAAAGATAGGGACCTCCATTCTATTATCCATTGTGTAGCGTGCAATCAAGGATGTTTCGATCATGTATTTGCCCTGAAACCAATCACATGTTTAAGAAATGCTAGAGCGGCTGATGAGCAGAGACGAGAATTAAATCCCATAGAGGAAAAGAAAAGAATTATGGTAATTGGAGCTGGACCTGCTGGACTAGAAGCAGCACGCATCGCAGCAAAGCGAGGGCATGATGTAACGATATTTGAGAAAGAAGATAAAATTGGTGGGTTAATTAATGTAATTTGGATTCCACCCGGTAGGAATGAGTTCAAGCGAATGATCGACGATTATACGTATTGGATCAATAAATTGAATATAGATGTAAACCTCAATAATGAGGTCACCTTGGAAACAGTTCAAGAATTCAACCCCGATGCGGTGTTCCTCGCAACTGGATCTATTCCTATTAAACCAAAGATACCAGGAATAGATAAAGACCATGTGTATTGGGCCAATGATGTGTTCACAAAAGATGCTCCCGTGGGCAGAAATAATGTTATAATTGGCGGTGGTGCTACAGGAATCGAATTAGCCATCTATCTTGCTGAATTTGGATCATTATCTTGTGAAGAGTTTAAATTCTTAACCTTTTACGATGCTTTGGAAAGTGATGTGGCGATGGATATGTTATACCGAGGGAAAAATAAAGTTACCCTTCTCGAGCGACTCCCTAAATTTGGTTCAATTTTGGGTAAAACAACAAAATGGGTGTTGTTAGATAAAGTTGATAAGCTTGGAGTCGAGAAATTGGCAAATGTCAATGTCACAGAGATTGGCGATGACTATGTGAAATACGAAGATAAGGAAGGTGTGGACCAAATTATCGATAACGTGGATAAAGTCTATTATGCTACTGGGGTAAGGTCCAATGACCAGCTCTATAAACCGATTAAGAAATTAGGCATCGATGTACAAAAAATCGGTTCAGCGAGAAAACCTGAAACGGCCTTGGAAGCAATTGAAAAGGGTTATAAATCGGGAAACCGTATCTAATTAAACTCTATCTATTTATTCTTATTTTAACACACCTTCATTTTTTCATTTTTTACAATTTCTAAAATTTAATACTCTTTAATGTATTTCTTGTCATGTATTCAAAATACGAGATGAAGGAAACATAAAATATAGTATCACCCAAGAGCTTAATTCGAAATTAAGTGAACTTAACGAAAAATCACAGAATTATATTAAAGATGTACTGAGAATTATTCAGCTACATATTGGGTTAGAATCTCTCATCTCATTAACCTTGTTTGGGAGCCAAATTCCGAAAAAATTTGATAATAATAGCGTGTCTGATTGCGATTTGCTGATCATTCTTTCAAACGATACACCTTCGAAATTGATGAAGCAGTGTGAGAAAAGCATTATAACGTTAGAAATAAAACATAAATTCCGTGATCAAGATGGGTCTCTCCCGAAAAAAGCATTAATAGCAATACAGCAATCAACGGGTATGTTTATCAGTCATTTCCTTACCAAGGAAAGATATGTACGAAAAAAAGATTTTTGCAAAATATTTGGCGTCAATCGTGTTTTTAGTCTCTTATTTGCCCCAAGAAACATTGTACTTAATAATGTTATTGAGAGCAATAAAACCTTATGCGGTACTTCGATAGATCAAATCACAAATAAACTCGATGTCCCTGTCGCTGATATTCTCAAGAGTTTAGTTATGAATCTAATGATATCTTTCTTCTCTCTTTTAATATCACCATTCCGTTCATTAAAAGCAATTAAATACCAATTAGAAGCAGTTAAATGGTCATTGCGAGCTTCAAATTATTATGCCTTCGAGGAAGCATCGACTTTGGATAAAATTATTTCCCGTCTCTTTCTAAACTCTCAAAAAAACCCTTCGAACAAGAGTAAAAAGTTTTATAAAAAATTTTTAGCTCTAAGAGATCATCCTTCGGAAGATCTTTGGTTTATGCTACGTTCTCCTATACACATCTTAAAAACTCATCGCATAGCAATAATGTTTAAAAACTATTTAGCAAGATAATTTAATGGTGTATTCATTATTTCTAAGATGATGGTAAAATGAATTTGAATTCCGATGTTGAAGAAACATATGTGAAAATTAATGGAGTGAGCCTTCATGTAGTGCTGGCTGGTCCAGAAGAGGCACCACCCTTGATGCTATTACATGGATTTCCTGATTTTTGGTACGGTTGGAAAAACATTATTTCTGGGCTGAAAGATGAATTCAGATTGGTTGTTCCAGACTTAAAAGGGTTTAATTTATCCGATAAGCCAACACAAGTGGAAGAGTATGATCTAAGAATTCTTGTAGAAGACATAAAACATCTAAGTGAGAAATTAGAATTAAACACATTCAATCTAGCGGGGCATGATTGGGGGGGTGTGATTGCTTGGGCCGTTGCGGAAAAATATCCTGACAAGCTCAATAAGTTAATTATCCTTAATGCACCTCATTATAAAGTATTTCGAGATAAAATTCAAAAGAATAAGAGCCAGAAAAAAGCGAGCGGATATATATCCCAATTGATTAAGGAAGGAAGCGATGAATTGCTCATGCGTGAGGACTTTCAGATGCTCAGATTTGCCACTTTCCAGAATGCGAGAAATAAAGATGCTTTCTCAGAGGAGGACAAAGCCATGTACCTTGATGCGTGGTCTCAACCAGATGTGTTGGAAACATCTGTAAATTATTATAGGGCAAATAGACGTTATGAGGATTGGACGGGAAAGATTCGTGTGCCTACTTTAGTTATTTTTGGAATGAAGGATAATTATGTCAAACCAGTGGTATTGGAAGGTCTTTCGGACTACGTAGGTGATTTAAAAATCGTGAAGAGCGAAGATTCCTCACATTGGGTAATGCATGATGATCCCGAACTAGTGATCTCCTCGATTCGTGATTTTATCTTTAAGGGAGAAGGATAAACGCTCTCGCCCACTATTCTTACATCTTTAATCTTAAAGAAGAATCATCACTTATTACTTAAAAAAAGTCTCAAAAACTTTCTTTTTCTTAAAATATTCGTCAATCTCCCCTGTATTTTTGACCTTCCCGACTTTTCTATTTTCTCCCTTCTTTATTTTTCTATGAGCCGATAAAACATCTTCATTAGCTAACATTTTTTCCATTTCAAAGACTTAAATTCTTTAACCTTGTTTTTCAAGTATCCTATCAATCTAAAGATACCAAATCCCAAAATGCAGCACATCATAAAAATCTCGAATCCCAACACCAAAGAATTTGTTTCATAAGCCATAATATAGCCTTGTGTGGCGATTATTATAAAAGCTCTGAGCACCCAGATGGTTGAGCCAAGTAAGGCAATATATCCTATCACATTACCCATCATTGAGAGAAACGATTTTTTATCCGATTTCTCCATACTATATCACTAAATTAATCCTATTGAATTGAAATATTAAGTCTGTTTGATATGTCTACTTCTATTTTTCACAATTTTTATAAACAAAAGATAAAAGGAAAAGAACAAAAAAATTAAAGACCACTTACTGAAATCTTGAATATACACTTCCGATAGGTTTATGGAGCAAAATAATCATTTTAATCAGAGAATCCATTATTTTCAGGTTTTTATGGCGTTCCCTATCGCTCATGGTTCGATCCTCTGGAAATATTCCCAGATGGTTTAATAACAATCGGAAATCGCTTTCAAGAAGGTTAACTTTTTCCAAATTCCTATTTGCGACATTTTTAAATTGGTCTAAGATTCTCTCTGCTTCAGGACAATTAGTTATTATATTTACATAACGCTGCTTAATTTGAGGGAGAAACTCCAAGTATAATTCATTTGCAGAGATAAAATCGTGAAATTCATTCACCTTATTTAATAGTTTATTCAAAGAAACATGCGCCATTTTACGATTATCGGATCTGCCCGTAGAAGGTGAGGTTTTAAGACCAATTATTGATTGAAACCAAATCGTTGTTAGCTCAAGATAATTATTAAATTCTCCTTTCGTTTCTTCTTGAATGGTTTGCTTCGCAATCTCATTTAATTCATCATTATTAGAGTTCTCACATGAGATTTTCATAAAAATATTTGCAATTTCACATTTCACTCTATCCTTTTTATCTCTACTATTCATCATCTTAAAAAATACCCCAAAACTTGTATTTATACCTTGAAAAAGTGGTACGTCTTTTCCAACTACCTAACTCCTTACTATTAAATATTATCAATTAATTGTTAAAATATATACTCATTCTCGGTTTGTCTGTTGCGATATCACAAAATATCTTATTGTCGGATTGGGTTTTTTAATCAAATTAAACTTGTGCCAAGGATGTCACTTATTTCAATCAATATATGTTTTGACTAATTCTCGCAGAAAGGATATTTCATGTGAAGAATGTTTTTTATAAAATGGAATATTAGAAGAACTTAGCTATTATTCAATATCTATAAAAAACATAAACAAATCATTTTTATAGGAGTTTGGGTTAAATATTATTGTAATAAATCATAATTATAGGGGTAAAATAGATGGCTGAAGATATAAATGTCAGAGAATTGTTTTTTGATATTCTTGATCTCGTGAAGTTCGAGCTAAAGTTTTATAAATATAAGGAAAGTCCTCTGTTTGAACGAATAGTGAAGACACGACTCTTCCAAATGAAACTTCAGAAGCTTAAAGACTTCATTTCAAATTACTTCGAAATCATGTACCAAGATAAGGACAGTCCCATAAATCAAGCAGCACTCCAAGCACAACTGGATAATATCGCGAGGCTTACAAACTACTATAACGATTTGAGCAACTTTTATAAGGATTCTACAAAGAACCTGATTACAAAAGATAAGGTATTATCCTTGATCGAATACAGTCATATGGAAACACTCTTCTTAATATTCACCAATATCTTGGATTGGGAGCATTATAAAAGTTCTCTCTTATTCCCCACTGATAAAGAAAAAGAAAAAATGCTAAAAGAATTCTTAAACAAACTTGCGAGTAGTGAAATTAAAGAAATCGAAGATGTAGACGAACTTGAGCAAGATATCGAAAACTTCATTGAAAAAATTGAAGCATAATATCATCTTTTTTTAAATCTTAAGTTAGATTATTTCCAAAATTTATCTTATTGGAAAATATCACATTTTCCAAATGCCGCCCTAGAAAAACCTCTATCTTCCTCCTAATAATTTTTAATCTATTAGGATCTGTTTTTTAATAGAAGTTTTACTAATTTGTAATAGGGTGCTTTAAGGGGTTTCATAAAAAGATTTCCTAATTTTCAAGGGAAAAATGGAATATAGATATCTTTTTAAAGGTATTTTTTTATGTGAATCCATGCATTCAATAAAAATGGTTGAGAATGAAAAAAAAGATAATGAAAATGGAAGATTGTTTTGATGAGATATTGAAATTTTATAACGAATTAGGAGAAAATGGCATGAAAGAATATAACAAGGAAAAATGGTTATATAATTCAAAGTATCTGGTCAAGCTGATGGACCATCTTGATAGAGAGGCAGAAAACTATGAGCGAGTGAAAAATTGTTTGCTCTTTTTAATAAATCTCTGCTTTGATTTCGACCAACCAGATCATTATCATTCAAAAGGAAAATCACCGAAAGAGCTCAATGAAGGTGAAAAAGAAAGTTACAAGGTTCTATTGAAAGCAGAATATTCAACACTTTTAAATTGAATGAATAAGGATTAGTTAGGATCTATTTAACAGGGTAAAGGGGTTAAGGTGTTTAGAAAATGTGGAGATCTTGAAGTTCATATAACTCATCAAACTCATTGAAACTTCTGTTTATATCATTCAATATGGATTTTAATTTTTCCCGGGTTTTTTGATTTTCAGCAAATGTATCTAATATGACTTTTTGAAAATTTATATGGTATTCTGATGTAAGATCAGAAATTTTTTCTAAGTTTTCTCGTTCAATTCCATTTTCATTTAATTTCTCGATAATATTCTGAACCTGATTTTTTAAATGAATTGTAGCCCATAATGCATCACGAGATTTTCTATATAATTCCATCTCTTTCTCATATTCCATTAAATCTTCATCAGATAAATCTTTTTTCTTGTCTACATTATCAATTCTTTCGCTAAGTAAATGTTTGACTCGATGATAAATGCTGATGGCATTTTGAATTTTTCTCAATGCTTCCATCAGATTCATTTTTCGCAGCAAACGAGCTTCAACGATTTTAAGGTATGCATCATCATAATAGGTTTGTATCGTACCAAATGTGGATTTTTCCCACTCTCCCATCCATAATTTTATTTGGATTAAATCCTCATTTAAACTCCTAGCCCTTTGTTCTGAGATATCTTCTTGTTCGAGTAACTTATAAATTTGGGTCACATCTTTTCTCACAGTTTCAATCTTTTCCCTTAATTTTCTCACTTTTGTTTCGATATTGGTAATGCTTCTTGTTTTACATAACCTTTCACATGTTTCTAATATTTCGAGTGCATCATTTAAGAGATTTAAAAATTTTTGCTTATCCTCTTTAATATAGTATTTTGCATCTTGAATTTTTTGTTTTGCCCTATCCATTTGAATTTCTACTTCAAAAATATAATCAATTAATGTTACTTGTTTGCGTTCTTTCAAAATACGAGATTTTCTATCCATATCATCATCAACCTTTCGACTTGCAAAAAACCATAATATCCCTGCGGGAAGCCAGAAAAACACAGAAAATACCATCATATTGTAAATACTTCCCAAAAGAGAGATTAAGAGAAATGATATTAATAGTGTTAGCCCTTTACCGATTTGTTCTGAGAGATTGAAAAATGAAGCAGCCGTACCTTTATGCTCTGGTAAATTTACATCAATCATTATAGCATTTCTATTTGCTACTGGTCCCGAGCTGAGGATTGAACCTATTAATGCAAATATAAAAAAGAAGATATAATTAGGGTAGGCGGTAAAAATCGCCCCGATGGTTGCAAATAGATAAGAACCAATCTCACTCGTTGGGATGGGAGAAGGATAGCTCACACCTAAAGCCCCTAAATTGATAGGCTGAATAAAAAGCAGCATCATTAAGCAAATTGGTACAGTAAGAATCATACACGCAGTCGCCAACCGTGCTCGATTTTTCTTGTTTTTTTTAAATAAGAAATCTCCAAGGGCTGACAAGATAATATTACCTAAGAGATACCCGATTCCTACTAATGCTGCAAAAATAGTTGCGGTCTGAAGTCGTATTTCTTGAGGAAGAGGATGGAAATAATATAAGGCGAACATCGAGGTAAGAAAATATATAAAAATTGTTCCCGGAATGATGGAAAAGAAGCCTTGAATGATAAGATATTTATTTGTACTTTTGCCAAGTATTTCTCTTAAGTCCGCTTGGGAAATTCTATAGCTATATTCCAGGTTCATATCCCCTAATTCTGTTAGTTCGTTTTCACTAGCACCTCGATATGGAAGCTTGACAAAAAACAATAAAAATACGATTACAAGACTAATTCCAGAGAGTAAGAAAAACGGAAAACGCCACCCGAGAATAGGTCCTATAAACGAAGATAATCCTTGCCCGATCCCATTGGAAACGGAACTGAGGATTGCGAGCATCCCAAACCATCCAGATCGTTCATCGGGCGGGATGGCATCGGAAATAATAGAATATCCAACAGGCAGTACACATCCAAGTCCAGCACCGCTTAACATACGGGAAAAAATTACCATGGGCAAATTAAAAGAGAAAGCCGTAAGCAACATCCCAACCGTCCAAGAAAATGCTCCGGCAAATATGAGTTTCGTCCTATTGATACGATCGGTATAATATCCCCAGATAAGCGCAAAAATCGCGCTAATTAATACAAAAAACGCATCGGGGATGGCGATTAATGATTCTGGGATGCCGAACTCTTCTTTTATCGCAGCATATGATGGTATGAGCATATTTGCACAGGCGATGCTTACGAAGAGTAGCAAATTGACCAAAATGATTGGAACAAGATCTTTTTTACCAATTCTCGTCAGTGGAATACTAAAATCCTCTCGATATTTTTAGCTCTGATTAATAGATTAAGTGATACAAATTAAAAAAAAATTGGTGGTAGAAAAAACATAAAAAAACAATATAAGAATTTTTTTAATTTCTTGATATTGAATAATTAGAAATATCACCTCAACAATATTCCAATATATACCTTTAATCATGAAAGCAGACTTTCACGAATATAAACTTTCTGTAAGAAAATTCTAGGTTAATCGGATTAATTATATATGGATAAAAGTTTACAATTAATTAATTATAAATTAGATTTGGATGGAAAAGTGCATATGAAAGGGGTATTTTTTGAGGGTAAACATAATCTCGTCGTTAAGGATGATTTGCCACAACCTACTATACAGAAGGATGAGGTCCTAATAAAAGTACAATATTGCGGAATCTGTGGCTCTGATGTGGAATCGTTTAAAACCGGCGTCTTGGAAACTCCCGGGATAGTTATCGGGCATGAATTCTCGGGGGAAATTGTGGAAATGGGTGAGGAGGTGAAAGGATGGAAGAGAGGGGACAAGGTGACCGCTAACCCAGCTCTTCCTTGTGACCAATGTTATTGGTGTGCTCATAGTCAAGAAAACTTATGTCGTTGGTCAAGCGCACTCGGGACGACGTATAACGGAGCAATGGCAGAATTTATAAATGTTAAAGCGGAAAGGTTATTCAGACTACCAGATAGTATTTCATTAGAAGAAGGCGCTTTAATTGAGCCTCTTGCTGTGGCTTTGTATGCAGTCCAAGATTCAGGATTTAAAATTGGGAAGTCATGCACAGTGATAGGTGCTGGAGGTATAGGACTATTTGTAATTCAAGTCCTTAATGCTGGGGGAGCGAGTCAAATTAGTGTACTTGAACCCGTCAAATCAAAACAAGAACTAGCGCTAAATTTTGGGGCGAGTAATGTGTTTCCCCCTGATAAATGGGGAAAAATAAATCGATTGACAGAAAATATAGGTCCAGATTATATTTTTGATTGCGTGGGAATTCCAGATACAATTATGAATTCGATGAAATTAATCAAACGGGGAGGTATTATAACACTGATTGGACTTCATACTAAGCCATTCGAAATGAAAGGATTTATGTCGATGGTCCTAAAAAGCGTAACGATGAAAGGTGTTTTTGGTTATATAAACGATACGTTTTCGACGGCTTTAAATCTTGTAAAAAATGGTCATATTGATTTGAAAACTATGATTACTAGAATTGTTCCTCTGGATGGAACACCCGAGCTTTTTGAGGAATTAGCGGAAAAAACTCATCAAGATATCAAAGTTTTGATAAAAATTTAATTCAAGTTTCCAATAAAAAGACCTTAGAGAACGCAATTGTAAAATATTTTTACTATGAAATATTTTCAAAGGTATCTGGCAGCTCTGTAAAAATGAAGAAAGATACTCATCCAAAGACCAAGACACAAGAAAATAGATATACGAAAGATTTTAAATCTGTTATAAACAATGTAATATTCAATAGCCTCGGCTTTTTTTTTCTGGAATTTATTATTCCCATCTATGCAAGTCAAGAATTAAGTGCTACCGGATTCCAGATTGGATTGATTTTTTCCGTTCAAACGATAGGATTAATAATAAGCACGCTTTTTACAGGGTTTTTAACCGATAAAGTCAAATCTAAGACGAATTTAATTTTATTGGGCTCATTTGGACGAGGTCTCGCATATTTTGTACTATATTTTGCCATAGTATTCAAATCATTAATTTATATGGGAGTAGGTACGTTTTCGATAGGATTTTTTGCAGGTTTTTTCTGGATCCCATTCGATACAATAATCGCGGAAAAATCTAATAAAGACCATCGTTCACATGCATATGGAAAACGAGATTCTGCGGTCGGGAAAGGACTTTTTATTGGGGGATTACTCGGTTTCGGAATTCTAAGTATTGGAATTGAATTCTTGCCAGGGAATCTTTTTTTCACATATTCTTCCATATTAATATATGGCTTCTCTAATTTTGTTGCGGGAATCTTATTTATGAATCGAGTAGACGAATCTCTTAAATTTTCCGAAAATAATCCTAATGCAATCTCTGCTACACATAGTGAAGCAAAATCTAAATCACCCCAAAAAACGGATATTGGAATCTTGGTTGGGATTGGATTTCTAAGTGTAGTAATATTGATGAGTAATATCAATGGTTCTTTGGCAAAACCCTTTCTCAATGTATATGTTCTTGAAAAAATCATTAATAATACCATATTTGCGATGCTCGCGTATATTCCGAGCGGAATTATCGCAATGTTCGTTGCCCCAAAGCTTGGCAGTGGGCTCGATAAAATAAGTCCAAAACTGGGCATCGTAACGATCAGCATTATAGGGGCTATTACAACATGGTGTATAATAAATGTTGACAATATAATACTTTTTTCTATGTTACTTACTATTGATACCGCAATAGTTAATTTGAGTAATCTTCTGATACTCAATCTCTATAGCAGAATAACAATCTCAAATCGAGGGAAATTGATGGGATTATATCAATTTTTAAGAAATGGAGGATTTATTTTGGGACCCTTGTTGGGGGGGTTAGCTGTTGATTTCATAGACTTGACAGCTCCCTTTATTATATCAATTATCGTGGAACTATGTTTAGTCCCCTTCTATCTCAGTTCAATCCATTTTATAAAACCGAGATTAGAGGAATCATTTGAGAATTCAAGCTTGATAAGGGATTGAGATCATCAACAAGGTTCATAGCTCAGAAATAAAAAATTAAAAGAAAAAAGAATAAAAATGAAATTATTCACTTTTTTTCTCCTTTCTTCACTAAATCATAAAAATCTGGAACGGCTATATGGGGAATCTCCTTTTTTTCCAAATGTTTATGGATTCTTTTCATATTCTTATCAAAATTCAGCTCATAGAGAATCATCGGTATTGCATATAACCCAGGAATCAGGAACGGGAGAAATATTAAGATAAGAGGAATTAATAGAGATGCTCCAGTCGGATCGTAATTTATAACCCAAGTTAAAGTGTTAAAGAAAAGATTGAAATATACTAAAATTGTTGAAAAGCTGATAGAATATTCTATGAAATCTCGAAAAATCCGATTTACTCCCTCAATATCTGGGTTTTTCCGTTTCTTTGTAAATTTCCTATAAGCAACTAGTCCCGAATCTTCTAGATTCCAAATAGGAAAATAGATTATCACAATTAAAAAGCTGAAAAAGAAAGTCGCTAAAAAGATTGCTTCTGCACGAAATAAGGTTATTATCGTTCCTGGCTCACCCGTAATATGACGAAATATTGGCGTGAGACCAAATTGCATTATTCCAGTGGCAATCACAAAACTTAAGAAACTTCCTTTCAATAATCGTAAGAATATTTTTCCTGTGCTAATGTGACCTTCATTTGGATTAATTCCATAAATGGGCTTTGTTCTTAGCACATAAAAGGATTTATGGAGTCTCATATAAAATCGCGTAGAATAAGGGCTTAAATATTGCATTCCGATATAAACTCCCAACGGAATCAGATATAATAATAGAATATCAGACCATAACGGACCAGGTATAATCTTTACAAAGTGGGTTACGAATTCCTCAGGTATACCAAGCCCAAATAAAATGTTTGGAAATCTCGCAAGGAGGAAAATTATTCCGTATAGAAGAATTGTTAGAATAAAACATATATATACCGGGACAAACTTCTTTTTGAGGAGAGAGGATATTTTTGACATTTTTTTAAAACTGTTTTTTATAGGATAAATCACACTAATTATTATTAAATCAATCGGAATTTTGCCTCCATATATCTTAAAAATAACTAAACTATAAATTCTCGAATTTTTTTATTGGTTATAACAAATAGAATATATAAACTAGATTAGGTATATAGAATAATTAGGAGATTAGAATGGTACCAGATATATGGTTCTATACAGTTTTGGGGATTTTAATCGCATTTGTGGTGTTCTTTGTCGTGTTTATGGTGTGGTTGAAAAGCCAATTCCCTCATCCCCTTATGATGAAAGTGCTTTCTACTTTGCATTCTGCGCTCTTCGGATATGAAAAAGCGATGATCGAATTAATTGGTGGAAGAGGTTATAAAAGCCATGTGTTTCCCGAAATTGTTAAGACAATGAAAACTATAAAAGACGAGGATCCAAAGATCTCGAGTCTTTTTGAGTCTAAAAATCCCAAAAAAGCGATGGAAACATGGATGGAAATTTTAAAAATGACCGGAATAACAAAGACCGGACATATTGTCGAAAAAGGAGAGGATAAATATCAAATTGTCATCCCCGATTGCTCTCTTTCAAATCCTATCCATGAAATAATTGGAGATCAAAAGGGCATTTGTCCTATGGCGTTAATTCTCGCCTCCTCCACTGCGATTGCTGACGAGTCAACACCCATCGAAATAGATTACAGCTCATTCACCCCAACTGGAACAAAAACGGATATTCATTTTATTAAAGAAGAATAAAACATTATCCATAGTTGTTTGAAATGATAAAATCATATTTAATCATATCCAAAGACGGCTTGCCTCTCTTTACGATTAGCCCGAATGACTCCTTTACAGATAATTCGTTGATTGGGTGCTTCCTAAGTGCGATTCAGAATTTCGCGAAGGAGGTAGGAAATAGCTGTATTGATTCGATTAATATGGATTCCTATACTTTCTATTATTCAGCACGAGATCCCATTTTTTCGATAGTCGCCGCAGATCCTTCTGATGAGATCGATAATCGAATTTATAAAATTATAGCAGAGCGGTTAAGCAGGGCATTTTTACAAAAGTATCCAAAAGAGACGATTGATGCTCAGAAGGATGAGATGGCTGCGTTCAATGATTTTAAGGAGGAATATGAGAAAATCTCTACTGAAATCGGAAAACTAAAAAAACAAAATAATAGAGATTTTATTTTAAATTATTTCCAACAAGCCGCGAGCGATGAAAATATCAAAGGTATAATTGTTTTCGATCTTAAGAATGATAGAGTGATCGCGAGCGATGTACCGCCCGATATAACTGAAAAAAGTTTTGAATCCTTTAGTTCTATGTTGTTTAATTTCATAGATCGTATGGGTAATGAACTCAAGGCAGGTAAAATCAATGAAGTTTTAATGAGAGCGGAAAAACATTGGATTGGTGGGTTCCGAAAAGGAGATATGGCAGTTTTCACTATATTTTCGCATGAATTTTTTGGAAATATAATTCCTGATTTTATTACAACTAAGATTTCTTGATTTTATTACTTCTTAGCTTAATTAATTCATTTTTTTCTTATTTAACTTTAGAAAAACATTTTTACAGATTAATTGGCAGATTTTGTCCTTTTTGATTGATCTTTTTCTTCAGCTCTGAGTCAAATAGCTTTATTTCATCCCATAACCAATTTAATAAACGCATTTTTGAATTATAAATTTCAATTTCCGATTCTAATATCTCCATTTCTATGCCTTATGAATCTACAACCAATTTATAATAGACGTAACATAGAAATTATTTATTAAATGGAGTGATATGGAGATTATATATTATCTATATCTCCAGAAGAATTAGATTAAAAAGGAGGGTAAATTTTTTAGAAATACTGAGTTTTAATTGATTCCAAATCATAAGCAAGATTTTCGATTGGTTCTTCTTCAGCAATAATTTTATCCAATCTTTCTATGAGCTCGTCTGGGAAAAGATCAACTTCATTCATAGAATCTCTGTAATCTCTGATTTGTGAAGTAATACTATATTCGCTTGTACTTCGTTTGCTGTCAAATTCATTCATAACAGCTTGTTCAAACGATTGATATAGATTCTCCATTAAGTCTTTCTTAAAAGATTCCACCTCGTTTGACACATCTGAGATCTTTTTATCGTATTTTTTATTTATCTCTACAATCTCATAATCGCGTTTTTCTTCCAATTCTTCTATCCTTGGCTCAATTTCTTGTTTAAGTTTTCTTAATTCTTCTATTTTATGTAAAATCTGTTCTGCCATATAAGTTCCTCTCCTATTCGGTTTTTAATGAGATGTGGTTATATATTTGCTATAAATTTTGATTTAATAATGAATAACGGGTTTTTCTTCTTGTTTTTGCATAAATAATTCGCATAAAATCAAGATTTTCTTTACTAACACGCTTTTGCTCGTGATAAAATTAACCTTGTATATTTTTACATAACCCTCATCTTTTTGAGGAACACGTGTTAAAATATCTTCTATTGCTTCCTCTATTGAAAAACTCTCCACTCGTATATATTTCTTTATTTTACCTCTGAATTTAGCCACATAAAACTGTTTTAACCCTTTCATAACCATCTCGATATTATGATAAATACAAATATATTGACTTAGAAAGTCAACAAGATATTGATAAGGTTTTGACTATTTAAATCTGCTCTAATAAAAACATTTATAAATTGATTTACAATTAGGTTTCGCTTCTCTTGGGAAAATGATGTAAAAAAGAATATAATGTAGCTTTAATTCCTTAAAATAATGCCGAAAAATATAGAAATTCCCGAACCAAAACCGAATTTGCCTTTTATTGACTCGCATTGTCATCTTCCATTTCCAAGACCGAAAAAAAATGATAAATTACCTTCAGATGAAGATCAGCTAAACGATTATTTCGAGATGGGAGGTCTATATCTAGTTACGAGTTCTATAGATTTAGAGACGATGAAGATGACTCTGGACTTTATGGAAAAAGTGGATAAAAATTACGGTTTTACAATAGGATGGGCTCCACAAACCGTCACTTATACCTCAAGAAATAAATATAATGAAAAATGGGAAGAATGGATAGAATATGTACTACAAAATCCAGAGAAATACTTAGCTATCGGTGAAGTTGGATTGGATTTCCATCATGCAAAGACATTAGAAAAGCGAAAGAAGCAAGTGGAGGAGTTAGAAAAGATATTCAAAAAAACTAAAGATATAGGTAAGCCCTATACCCTCCACGTTAGAAACCCTGCACCCCATGAATATGATAAAGAAAATTCAAACCATAAGTTCAATCAGCCAGATGGAGCTACCACGGAGATACTTAAAATTCTGGATGATTATAAAATAGATCCAAATAGAGTTATGTTTCATTGCTTCTCTGGCCCGAGGGAGTATGGTATATCTTTACCCGAAAAAGGTTTTATATTGTCTGTACCGAGTTCAGCATATGGATATAAAAATTGGAGAGAAAATACTAAAGGCTCACCTATAGAAGCGCTTGTCACTGAAACTGATAGCTATTATCAACATCCTTATAAAAGGGGTCCTTATAATGTACCTGCAAATGTTCGCTATTCAATTGCAGCTATTGCATATACTCATGAGGTCTCTCAAGAAGAAGTAGCCGAAAAAACGACACAAAACGCAATTGAATTTTTTGATTTGAGTATAAAATAACAAGTAGTAAATTATTATGTAATTGGGTATTTTACATTGAAATGGACCCTTTTCGGAAATCTGTTTTCCCCATGAGAGCATTTATCAGTATGGGAGACCCGTTCTTTACCAAAAGCTTCGCTTGTTCCATCAGCCGAGAGATATTTATCTCATTTTTTAGTAGTAATCCTTCTCCCCCATAACCTTCAGCTACTATATGATAATCTGTGTATCTTAGAACAGTTCCAACATCATCATTTAAATATTCCACCTGATCTCGCTCTATTTGAGTCCATCCCGCATCATTTCCCACAACAGCAATTATAGGAAGATCATGGCGAACAAATGTATCGAACTCAGCGATGCTATATCCTGCAGCACCATCTCCCCAGAACAACCATACTTCAGAATCGGGATGAACCAGTTTAGCGGCCAACGCAAATCCCGCACCAACTCCAAGGGTTCCATAAGGACCAGGGTCGAGCCATGATAACGGTTTAGGTGGTTTAATGATATATGAAGTAGTAGCAACAAAATCTCCGCCATCCCCTATGATAATTGCATCCTCTCCAATATGGTTTTCAATTTCTTTTAAAAATGCTAATGGATTTAAATAATCCGTATCCACTCTTGCGAAATGTTCAATTTTTTCTTTTCCCTCTTTTTCCCATTCGTTTAGCATTTCATACCATTCCGACCATTTATCCTTATCAAATGAATACGATTTGGTCAATTCAACGAGGAATGTAGCGGGATCGGCTTGGATAGCTAAATCTGGTTTTTTGTTTTTCGTTAAATCCTCCTCGCTTCGATTTATTGCGATATGAAATGCATTCCTATTAATCGATCTTCCATATCCTAATCGGAAATCGCAAGGCATTCCAACAATTACTATAACATCGGCATTTCTTAGAGCTTTAGAACGACCGTGGCGAAAATATGAAGAATGATCCTTTCCCATCAATCCTCTCGACATACTTGCCAAAAAAACTGGGGCACCAAATTTTTTCAAGCCCACAGAGAGTTCCTCAACTAATTCCACTCGTTTTGTGGTCTGTCCTCCTAATACCAAGATTGGATTTTTGGCATTATTAATTTGGGAAGCTATTTTCTCTATGTGTTCTTGATCGACTTCAAATGGAATTATCTCTTGGTCGGATTTAGATTTCACCTCATCTATGGAGCAAGCGAACAATTTATCGACATGACGTCTCAAGTACCAATTTACCATTTTTTGTTTGAATGAGGATGATTTCTTCGATTTAGATTGCCGTCCGTACCATTCTCGCACCAATTCCTCCTCATATAATATATCAATAGGGCATTCAATAAATACGGGTCCCGGGATGCCCGACGTAGCAACATCGAAAGCTTCATTCAAAACAGGCTCGATATCACAATTTTGCTCTATAGATGTTTCCCATTTAGTAATAGATTTATATAATTCAATCTGTTCTATATCTTGAAGGGCACCCTTTCCTTGAAGCATGGTCGCGGCAGCACCTCCCAGTAAAATAAGCGGAGATTGGGCCATTTGAGCATTTTTAATAGCGGTAACAGAGTTAGTCACTCCAGGCCCTGCCGTAACTACGGCCACTCCTGGGATCCCAGTAAGCCGTGAAATTGCATCTGCAGCAAAAACCGCGGTAGGCTCGTGACGCACATCAATTACTCGAATACCACTTTTATTAGCACCCACCAAAATAGGTGCGATATGTCCCCCGCAGAGTGTAAAAATAAATTCCACACCTTTATTCTTTAGCACTTGTCCGATTATATCCCCTGCGTTCATTAAGATCCTCCTCCAAGTATATGTTGATCTGGGCTATAACAAAAAAAAGTTCCTTCAAGAACTGTCTTATTATCTTTCTTGACCACCACATTAACCTCTGATTTTTTACCTTCCTGATTTTTTACTCTTCCTTCTGCAATGAGAGTATCTCCGAGCAGAACAGGTTTAATAAATTTCACTTCTGCTTTGGTTAATACTACGTTTGGGTGATTCACGGCAAGCATCGCCGCATAATCAGCAAGACTGAATGTAAATCCTCCGTGGATCAATCCCGATTCATCTAAAATCATTTCTTCGATGGTGGTAAGCCTAATCTTGCTATAACCTTCAGTTAATTCAATAGGTGTTCCACTCAAATTCTTATTAATCTTTTTATGTGTTTTTTGAACTATCATCATTTTCAACTCGCATCGCTAAAAGAAATAAATGTTCTAAATTTAAATAACTAACATTTATCATTTCTAAATATCTTAATTTAAATCAGAATTTCATCTGACTTATTTAGAATAAAAAGAGAACATTTATTACCCTTTAATCAAATCTTATTATCAACAAAAATATTAAACATAATAGTAAGTTGAAAAAATACTATGGAAATTCAAATTGGTAAGATGATTCTAAACGGAATCCTCTATGCAATTTTATACATCGCTGCACCGCTTACTGCCTTGTTCTTGCTGGACTTTTTTGGGATTTTTGCGCTGAGCCAATATTTTATTATAGGCATCATCATATTTGGTATAATAGGCGTTTTTATCGCAGTCCTAAAGAGCGCATATCCGAAAGATTCTGCGAAAAATAGAGTCATTATGTTCATCGTGACTATATATTCTGGAGTGTATCTATTTTATATCTTTGGAGGGTTCGACCCAACTGTGGAATTAGGAAATTTCTCCATATCAACGGAACAACTAGAAATTGGATTGGGGCTTAAGCTTATTGCGTGGCTTTCTCTGGGAGCAGCAGCGGTGAGAAGCCTTCAATATCTTTTTGAAGCGTTTGAGTTACGGGGAGTTTCGAAAGATTCTGCAGAATACAAACGAAGAGCGCGACCGAGTTTATTATTTAAAGTAATTGGAACATTGATTAGTTTAGGCTTGGCAATTTATATATTAACTTTAATCGGAAGCGGAGTAATGATAAGACCGAGTATTAATACGGGAGCATCTGGTTTCGATTATAGCGCTCCTAATAGTCTAAATTTTACTCTTAATTATGATCTCTCTAACGGTGGCATTTATCCACTGAGAAATGTAAATCTCAAATCTGAAATCTGGGTAGATTCCAGTGAAAACGAAACTACATTACCTCCTAATACAAAAATTGGAGAATCTACAATTACCCAATATTCAGAAATCGGGGCTTTTTCGGGAGTTGCAAATAAAAATATAACGGTTATTATTGATACTAGCTATGTCGAAGATTTAGCCACTACTAATGCTACCTTAAGTTATCATATCATCTTTGATACATTTTTTGGGGGGATTACAATCAATTTAACGCTCAAAATTCCTGTACCATGGGATCCAAGTTCTATTCCATAAATTCCTTTTTTTATTTTTTTATAAGTATTGTACTATTGACTTTGATGGTCTATTATATTCAAAATAAATACGAGCATCCAATATTGAAAAACTACCGCATATCAGTTTTCTAATTTCTTTTTTGGTTATTTTACATGTTTTTACAGGTTTAATACCGATTATTTTAAGATATAATAATGGTAATTGATAATTGGTGGGTTTTAGTTCATTCCTAAAATCTTTTAGATACAGACTTAATTGGGATAAAAGGTATTCGAAGAACTTGTTTTTCTCTTTGAATTGAAAAGGTAAACAAATTGTCTTCCAAAGTATCTCTCTGTTTATCAATTTAATAGATTTCACCCTTTTAGAGAATCCGTTAGCATCTTTAAAAACTTCTACAAAAAAGACACCTCGATTAAATAAATTATCTACGGAACAAGCTGCCTCAGTAGATCCTGGATTATAAATCCATCCGCCGATTGTATATTGCAAATGGAAATGTCCTAAGGCCAAATAATCCACTTTATTACTTAATTTATTAACTACACATAGATTTAAACCCGGTACGTTATCCATCTGTCCGGCAATACCGAAATGCTGAAGCAGGATATTAAATTCATCTTCTTTTTTTTCAATAGAGTTATAAAGATTTAGAATGTGTGATTTTGGCCTCTCTCCCCTATAAGAAGTTCCAAATATGTTGGCAAATCTAATTTTCAGTAAATTCCCTATTTTAGATTTAGAGTTATATTCTTGAAATTCTAATTTTTGCCTTTTATCTCCATTCTCACAAGCTTGCAAAAGAATCATTAACCCAAGATGGTTCATCAGTTTAAGCCATGATTGTGTTCTTTCTGTTTTTAATCCGCGAGAATATCTTCTTAAATCATGGTTTCCCTCAATCGCAATAATTGGTATTATATTATTTGTTCTTTTGTGAAACTTTTCTAAAAGCTTAATTATTTGTAAGAGTTTTTCGGGTAATATATCTATGGAAGTAAAGACATCCCCCGCCAAGATGATAAAATCAACTGAATTCTTAATGCCTAAATATAATACTTGTTTGAACGCAGTAATAAAGTCATCAGCACGATATTCATTTTGATATTGAGCACACCCAAGGTGAATATCGCTCGCATGTATAAATTTAATGCTATTGTGTTGTTTTGAATGGAGACCTTGATCTTTAGCTTGAAACTTCATAAAATGAGATTTAAATTGAATATATGAACTAAATCGTTATAGGGGCTCTTCCCTATTTAACTATGATACCCCGTTTAATTTCTAACATTTAAATTTTTAGTCTAATTCAACAGTAGTATCGCATTTATTGCATTTACGAACTCCGCGAAATAACTGATTTCCACATTCTGGACATCGATATCTCTCTTCTTCTAGCTCAACAAACTTTTGTGTTCCCATTTCGCGCCACGTGGGAATCGTCCGCATCATCACGTTTTTCGCTTTTTGTATAGGAAAGTTGGTGATATACTTGCACGGCCAATCATCACACTCAAAACATCCTTCTAACTCTCTTTTATTGGTACATTTTTTAATCGGACAGCTCTGACATACGGGAAAAACAATCCCTTCTGAAAGACATCCAGTACATGCGATATCATCAATACTTTTGGCAAACATCTTATAGACCGGGAGAAGTGCCTTTTTGAATTTTTCATTATTATCTCGGTGGGCGATAAATATTGCGCATGCCCCACAATAGAGTCCGCACGGAGCAAGCAAGTCTTTATTTATATTTTCCATCTTTAATGTCATCTCAATTCTTAGATATTTTTATAATTCCTTCTAACTATAAAAAAGTTCTTAAAATACTCTACTCTACTATAGTAATATAGTAAAATAGTGTATTATAATGCAAGAAAAAAAACCACCCCTTCATCAAGAACTCGAAGATCTCAACAAAAGTATCACGTTTTTACAAGATCTTGTCTTAAAGATGAAAATTCAGTTAGATTTGCTTACCCAAACTAAATATAAGGAGGATAATATTTCACTGTTAACTATTACAGCTGATGAGGAAGTCCAAACATTTTTAAAACATAGACCAAGAGACTGTCATATTTTAGAGCAATGTACCACGATGATCGAGAAAGGAGCTCTGAAAATCTTGAGGGTTTTCACCGAAAAGGGCCCAAATGCGGCAACTCACTTATTAAATGCATATATTCAAAATATAGATAATGCGCAATCCAAACAAGTATGTCCCGATGAGCAATGTCTTGCGAAAGCAATGCATGTATATGAAGCATTAAAAAAACTGATTTATACGGCTCGTTCCGAAAGAAGGGATTCTGCTCAGAAATTATATGATTTAACAGATAATATATCATCTCTGGATGATATAGAAAAGGAATATCAGCTTATTTCCCCCTTATCAAATGAAAAGCGAATAAAAATTTTAAAAATCCTGAGCAATGGAAGTTTATATTATAACCAATTGGAGGATAACATGGGGATAAAAGGGGGACATTTTCATTTTCACCTTGAGAAACTCTTAGAGGCAGACTATATCACCCAAAAAGAAAGCAAGGGGCCCTATTCAATTACGAAAAATGGGATGAGAGCATTAGAATTCTTATATGATTTAAAGGAAGAGATTCTTTTCTAAATAAGGATGATGAATAAAAAAGTAGGATAAATCTAGCAAAAAATAATCCTATTCTAAATTATATTTCGTCAACACGGTTCTATCTGTTTGTTCGGTGGAATTTGCTAGTTCCAAGGCTGCTTTGGAATATCGCATAGCTAATCCCATATCACCGCCCACTCGAAGTTTGTTCTGCATCAATGCGGTAATAGGATCCAATTCTTTAAAAGCTAACGCCTTCCATATCGGCATTGGGGCGCTTAAAGAAAGGATGGGTTCTCGTGGTGGCTCCTCACCAGGACGTAAAATCTTCGCATCAAGACATTTCCCTCCTTTCAGATCTAACCAAAGTCTAATATCCTCTTCAATTTCTCCCGTGTGTTCCATATAATAAATCATTCCACCCTCTTGCTCTACACCCCAATCTTTAGCAGCTTCCTCATAATTGGTATTCTCATTCAAAGCTATTTTATATTCTTCAGCAAATTTATCTGCTTCGTCTTGTAATTCCTCAAATTTTACCATAACTATTCAGCTTTTCTTTTTCGAATTTTATATTAATTTGTTTAATCTATATTAGATGGGAACTTATTTAAAACTTAGTGGTGATCAGTATAGTTTAAATAATATCGGATATAAACTATAGATAAACAATACAAGTTATTAAAATGTGAGTTTTATGGTTGATGAAAATTTGTTAATGGAAATGAAAGAAAAGTTTGAAGGAGGTCCTGAAGCTGCAGATATTGATGATACATTGAAAGCATTCGAATTATATAGCCAATTAGCAGAGAAGAGTGAGTATTTAAAGGAGGAAATTGAAGATATGAATATCGCTGTTCAAATGATAATCTCAGATAAAGACAAAAAGTTTTGGGTGAAAGTCAACGAAGGTGATATGGAATATGGAGAAGGAGAATTAGAAGACCCCTCCTTTACTTTTACTGCTAATTTTGAGACGGGTGCGGGTTTACTATTTGGAGAGATAGATGCAACCAGCGCATATATGGCTGGTGACATAACTGTCGAGGGAAATCTACAAGACGCGATGGCGTTCCAAGAAATTATTGAATTAGCGTTAGAAGCGTTTGAAGAAGAAATCGAAAGTATATAGAACCCAACTTGAATCAAAAAAAATATATTTCTAATAATCTAATCCTTTTTTCTTAGCTTTATTTTACAATAAATTGAAAGACTATTATTATTTAAATTCCAGAGATCTTTACATCTGTTAAAGGAATATTCCATTCAATACATCCGACAAAATTAGGATATTGATTAAATTATGCAACTCTTACAACTATGTTGGGAAGATCAGAATAGACTTCTTTTTAAGTTCCAGAAAGATCAAGAGGATATGGAGCGTTTACTTCCCGATAATATCAAAAGTATGAATATAAAGTTTGAGTTGCTAAAAGTACATGATAGGGCTCCTAATATCATTCAAGAACCGTTTTTATTATCAATTAAAGACTTTCATTTTTCTGCGAATATTATTGCATTTTCAATTGAATTGGACAAATTAAATGATATTGAAAACCTTAAAATCAAAATTATTCGTCTCACGATTTTTTATTACTCTGGAGAGAGAGAGGAAATCTTTATCAACAGATCTTTTCAATTGTCAGAAATCTTATATGATGATGGAGAATCACTTGAAATAATGGAAGAAGAAGTAGTCTATGAAACAAAGACCCGGTATTCTTATAAGAAAAAAACAAGTGTTAATAAATCTAAATCTAAGCAACAGTCAAAATCAAAAAGTAGTATGCAAAAAGCGACTTCAACGCGAAATATCATCAAAAGCAGATCGGGAACAGCAAATCAGACTAAGAAACATATCACCATTTCCGAGTCTGAATATCGTAAATGGCATGAATTGAAGGGGGAGAAAACGTGGGATACAACCTTACACATGGTCAGGAAAGGGTTTGGGGAACTATCAGAATTAAAAACTGAAATTAAAGAATTAAATTCTGCAATCAAACAAATTGCGTTAAATAAATCCTCAGCCCCATCAAATCCAGTATATCTACAAGCTCCGCCTGGTGCTCCGGGATCTCCAACTCAGCTGAATCCTCCCCCTGGGACAAAAACCCCTCCTTCTGTAAATAAAAAATATTCACTCAGTGAGACAAATACAACCAAGGTATTTCGCGGGGAAAAGGATCCGAAATCGATGAACGTCCAAATTGAAATAATGAGGGAAATGAAAGAAAAGTTTGAAAGTGTGGGAGATGTGAAAGAGTTACTCTCTAAAGTGCCAGAGGAAGAAAAATCGAAATCAAGAGCCAAGACCGACCATTTAGGATTCTTAGAATTCAAACAAAAAAAATCAGAAAAGGAACGTGCCAAAAAGATTGAAAAATTAAAACAACTTGGATATAATGATAAGGTTGAACAATTAACATTCGAAGAATTAGAGGATAAAATTGAATTATTAGTTGCGAAAGAACAACTTAAAAAGAAAAAAGAAAATTAATCTGAGACTTCAATTTCTAATGAATCCAAGATTTCTACTAAATCTAAGACTTCAAACCCATACTCAAATTGATTATTCGCATCGCTAAGATTTGTTTTGCAAAACGGACATGTAGAAGAGATGACCTCTGCTCCAGTTTTATTTGCTTCGTCAAGTCTCTCTTTAGAGATGTTTATCGCCCAATCCGGATATCCGATTTTCACACCACCACCCGCTCCACAGCACCATGAATGGTTCCTATTTCTCTCCATTTCGACAAATGTTATTCCCGGGATTTTTTTATAGACTTCTCGCGGTATTTCATATATCCCCATATGTCTCCCTAAATGGCATGGATCATGATAGGTAATTGCCTTGTTATAGTCTGATTTAATTTTTAGTTTTCCCTCATCAAAAAGTTTTTTCAGTAATTCTACCGTATGATATACTTTAAAATCATAATCTTCTCCAAATTTTTCAAAATCTTTTTTCAATGTTCGATAGCATCCCGCACAAGAACTTATGACTTTCGTCGCTCCCGCCTCGTTTATTTTCTCTATATTATATCGCATAAACTCTTTGCTATTTTCTACTTGTCCTGTTCTTATCATCGGGCTGGTACAGCAGTGCTCATCAATTAGCGTAAAATCTATTCCCGCCTTTTTTAATAACCTTAATGTTGCGTCACGTAAAGATTTTTGTCTATAATTAGAAGTGCATCCGATGAAATATACCCATTCCGCTTTATCGGGCAAATTATATTCCTGCTTTAATTTTTCGTTGTCAGAATTGGGTTCTCCATAGGGATTCCACATTTCTGGATTGGTTGCTCGCTCAATTAATTTCTCTTGATTATCCGCGGGGCCGATCTCTTTTACTGCCACTTCTCTTAGAGATTCAATAATATCGACAATATAATCTGCGTGAGGTGCTTGACACGCGTCCATACACGCTCCACACGTAGGACATGCAAAAATCACATCTTTTAAATCTTGTGTCCACTCCAACTCACCTAATAAGAGCCCTCTCGTGGTTCTGATTCTCCCTGAAGCCCAAAAGGATTCAAAAAGGAAATTTTCTCCTGAAGGACATGAGCTCGTAAATCCTTTATATGAAAATTTACATGTACTACATTTAATGCAGTGATCAAAGGCCAACTGAACATATTCTTTTCCCATTATACCTTCTGGAACGCTAATCTCGGTCATTTAAGTATTCCACCTCCCAGGATTGAAAATTCCGTTTGGATCCATGCATTTTTTAATCTTTTCAAAAAGATGTAGCCAACCAGTATTAATTTTTTTTCGCATCTTTTCTGTCATCCAAATTGGTGTTTTGTAGGGAATGCATCCCTCTGATATGCAAAATTCAGTAATCTCATTTAATAGTGTATGGATTCGCTCTTCTTCTCCTTCTTTATATTTATTATATCGGATAATAGGCCTGAAAATCCCATAATGACCCGATTTCATAATTTTCATGTATACAAACGATGGAACGTTATGTTTATGAAATATTTCATCTACATTTTTTATTAAATGCTCTAATTTATGTGTGGGAGCATAGGACCCAAACCAAGTGAGACCAGAATACTCCACTAAGGATAATAGAACCGCAGGAAGATCTAAATGACATCGAACACGTAAATTAAAAATTTTAGCAAACTCATCCACATCAGCGATGATAATATTTTTTCCACTCTTTTTTAATTCATTCAATTTATCGAGAACTATTTCACTTTTCGCATCGAGTAATTTTTTTGTCTTTCCAGAAATGGGAAAAAGCGCGGCAAAATCAGGCTCACCGGGATATTTTTCAGGTTCTGGAATCTCTACTGTCATTTTAACTACTTCGGTACTTACGGCTGAAATGTCATCAACAACATCAGTTTTACCTACTTCTCTTATAACTGGTGCTACATCCGTTAATCCTTTAACTAAAACAAGAAATGTTTTATTATAAGGTGGATTCGGCCAAAGCTGAACAGCACATTTCGTCACGAGCCCAGTCATCCCCTGCCAATTTACAAATATTCCCATCAGATCTGGCATGGGATACCTACAAAACCAACTATCCTTGTCTGCCTCATCTTTTCCATAAAAACAAGATCCTATCCTGGCTATTTGTCCATCTGCGGTAATGACTTCTAAACCATTGATCGAGTCACCCATAGATCCAATCTTACACGATAGATTATTCATACCACTCAATATAGCATTCCCTACTACTCCCGCATAAGGCGGAGCATACGGATAACTATATCGCAAATGAGGATAGATCGTGTCCAAATGCTTTTTTAATTGTCCAAACGTAACGCCCGGTTCTAATAGAGCATACATCATATTTTCGTTAATATGGAGGATCTTATTCATTTTTTTGCTGAAATCAATGATGATACCTCCTTTCTCGGGTATAGTTAGCCCTCCGACATTGTTTCCTGTGATATAAGGAACGATAGGAATGATATTTGTATTACAAAACTTTACTAACTCAATAAGTTGCTCCTTATTTTCCGGAATCACTACAAAATCGGGCATATGAGGTTCACATTCAGTCATATCATAGGAATAGGGATATAAATCCACTGCCCTCTGACTTATATTAGTGCTCCCAAAGATTTGGACGAGTTTTTCATAGACTTTCTCTTTACTCACACCATTATAATCTTCTTTCTCTTTCGTAATTGTCATTCTTTTCTCACCACTTATCGGATATTTTGATTTAATTCATAGTAATTTTGATTAGGTTCTTTTGCGACCATTTTAAGGGTGTCAAGAAAGATTTTCTTGAATCTAAGAACTGTTGTTAGTTTATAGATGCCTTTAATCCTTAATTTTCTGGTTAGAATTGCTTTGGGGAGACTTAATCTCCCATATGCAAGGTCTAATAAAGTATCCAAACTCATTCTAATCTTCAAATCTGCTTTTCCAAGATCTTCTCCAAAATCGAACGAAATAGTATTTTCTTGGAATAGGACCATAGAGGGATAAAAATTCTCTATCTCGACTATGATTTTTTTATTATAATCTTTAATCAGTTTCTGCAGTTCATTCTCATCTCTATAACTTAAAATGTTTTTAATAGAAACAGAAAGAAGATCCTTGGGTTGTTGAATTTCAATCATTGTTTTTTAACTCCAAACTTTAATACAACTAAATTGATCTTTAATTTATAAATATTTAATTATTTTCTAAATAAATTAGTTTATATAAATGAATCTGATTGATTGATAGTGAATATTAATGATCATCTCGCACGTATAATCGTATTTTTTGAGGATAAAAAAACATCTTCCCAACCGCTTAGTGTGTATGAAATAAATGATTCACTAACAAATTATTTCAAAAATTGCGAAATAAGTGTTGAGATAGACAAAAACAAAGGGATAGTTCTTAAAGAAGAACTTGGAATAGAACTCGGAGGAATGTCAAATACTTCATTTTCTTTGATTTATCCTACAAACAAAAAGTTAGATGATGATAGAGATTTGGTTTTTGTATTAGGGAACGAAATTCAGCAAATCAATACAAAAGCAATTAATTTCGGAATATTTATTTTGATTCAGTCAGATCAATTGGATGATTCTCTTTTTACTCAGCTACGACATTTCTCTTCCATCTCAAATGATATTGAAGGATTTTCTATTCGCTCAATACCACGACGATTTTGGAGTAGAATAAGCGATGAAGTAATTAAGAAAGGATTCTCGTTTGAATTTTTTGGTAAAGCTATAATACATAGCTATAAGAAACGATTTGAGGGGTTTATCAATTCTATGAAAGTATTTATGATTAATTCGGATAAGCAAATTATCACGGAATTCCTCACGTGTGTTTCAACTATGAAAGCAGAGATGAATCAGCGATGGAAAAAAAAGATTGAAGATTGGAAGAAACGTATTGACTGCGACTATCAATGGGCATGTGAAATATGTCCCTATATATCCGCATGCCAGAATATCCAAGAAATTCTAGAGAGAAGAAAGAAGATAGAAAAATAAAAGAGTAGGATATGAAATGGAAATTGGTCCAAAAATTATTGCAATTACGGGTAAAGGTGGGTCTGGAAAAAGTGTGACGACTACACTATTGGCGAAATTGTTATCTGAGAAATATAATAAAAAACTCCTCCTAATAGATGCTGATCCCACACATCCACATCTCAGTTATATGGTTAATCTGATTCCCGAAAAAACCATTGAGGATGTGAGAACGGAAATAATTGAAGAATCAATAAATAGAACCTTAGAAGTGGATAAAATTGCTCGTAATATTGATTATAAAATCTATAATATCGTGAAAGAGACGAAATCTTTTGGAGTCTTATCTATTGGTCAACCCAAAATTGAAGGATGTTTTTGTCCGTTGAATAATCTTTTAAGAAATGTTATAGATTCTATTTCTAAAGATTATGATTTCATATTAATTGATTGTGAGGCAGGTTTAGAGCAAATAAATCGTAAAGTGATAAGAAATGTAGATATTGTATTAATCATATCAGATATGTCCGTCAGAGGGATAAAGACCGCGAGTTCAATAAAAGAATCGGCACAAAGATTTACAAGCTCCAGGTATATCGGATTAATTCTGAACAAGGTCAAGGGAAGTTTTCAAACTCTAACGGATCATATTGCAAGGTTGGACTTACAAGTGATTGGAAAAATCCCAGATGATGAGATAATATCTCAATTTGATCTACAAGGAAAGCCACTTATAGATCTACCAGAGAACGCTCAATCCCTCGCTTCGGTCGATTCTATTATAACCAAATTATTTTCTCTAGATTATTGATTTTCTTAAAGCTACTTGTGCCATTAAATTTAGAGGATTAAAGAATATTAAAATTAAGAAATTTATAATAAAAGTTTTAAAAAAGAACAAGCAATTATAGAAAAAGTTATTGTTTAGTCCCACAAGAAGGACAGAATTTTGCATTTGTGGGTATTTTATCGCCACAGAAAGGACAGAATTTATGTTGTTCTTTGGAAGCTTCTTTTTTCTCTTTTTCCTTTTCAATTTTTTCTGGTTTTGCCCTATATGGATTTAAAACTTGTGTAGGATCTTGAGGTTCGTAAGGCTGGTGAGTGCTCGATGTTTTGGAACTGTAATTATTATTGGAGAATATGGATTTTAAAATGACAATAATGATTACGATAAAAATAACAAATATGGCAATCCCAATTATGGCAAATATTATAAATGGTCCGGTAAAGTCAATAAATGGAAAAAAGCTCATAACGCTCTGGTCTTTTATGCTATCAGCACTTTTTTAGTAAATAATAAAAATTAAATTATTTATATTTTGCTATCCCTCTGAGAAGCTAAAATTCTTGACATTAGTTCGCGAATTTAAGGATAAAAACCTCTTAATTCAACAGCTTTTGCTACTCGGTTTACAGCGATTATATATGCGGCAATTCTGGGGGTAATTTGTTTTTCTTGTGAAATTGTCCATACCTCCTCAAAAGCATTTAATATAATTTTTTTTAACTCCTTATTAATACGTTCTAAGCTCCAAAAGTAGGAACTGGTATCTTGGATATATTCAAAATAACTGACGCATACGCCTCCTGAGTTCGCAAGTATGTCGGGAATCACCAAAATATTGTTATTATTTAAAATCTCATCCGCTTCTGGAGTGGTTGGACCGTTCGCACCTTCCAAGACTATATCGCATTTAAGATCTCCCGCATTGTCAATAGTAATTTGATTCTCAACCGCAGCAGGTATTAAAACATCACATTCAGTTGTAAGGAGGTCATTGTTCGAAATTTTCTTATAATGATCATTAGGATATTCCTTTAATGATTTCCCTTTGTCTCTCCATTCAATTAACTCATTTATGTTTAACCCCTCATTTGAATAAAGTCCTCCTGAGATATCTGAAATCGCTAAGACCTTACATCCTTTCTCATATAACAATTCTGCAATAGTTCCTCCCACATTTCCGAAACCCTGCACGACTATCTCTTGGTCTTTCAAATCCCGATTTAATTTATGACATAAAGCCTCTAAAACAAAAAAAAGACCTGTTCCCGTCGCAGATTGTCTGCCAACTGAACCACCGATTTCGATAGGCTTTCCAGTCACGACTCCAGGGACTGGACGTCCTTTATTCATTGAGTAGGTGTCCATAATCCACCCCATAATCTCCTTATTTGTATTGACATCAGGCGCTGGAATATCTAAATGTGGCCCAATTATGTTTATTATTTCTGAGGTGTACCTCCTTGTAATGCGCTGAATTTCATTTTTAGATAAATTTGCGGGGTCACATAATACCCCTCCTTTTGCTCCTCCTAATGGTAAATTTAATAGACTCGTTTTCCAAGTCATCCATGTAGCTAATGCTTTCACCTCATCTAAGCTCACTTCGGGAGAGTATCTTATTCCTCCTTTTCCCGCTCCTCGTACGGTTGAATGTTGTGCTCTATACCCTTTAAAAATTTGCAACCTTCCATCGTCCATTATTATTGGAATAGACACCATTAGTACTCTCTCAACTCGTTTTATAAATCTAAGAATATTAGAATCGATATCTATATATTCCGCAACAAGGTCTATTTGTTTTTGAGCCATTTCAAATGGATTCATACTCATATTTATAATCCCCTCTCATAATTTTTATGGAAAAAGATCCCTCCATTCATGTGCTTTTGCTAATCTATTGCCCGCTATCATGTATGCCGCAGTTCTTAAAGAGATTCGTCTTTCTAAAGATAAGTTATATACCTCCTCGAAAGCTTTTAAAAGCACAGTTCTCATTTCTCGATTAATTCTCTCCAAATCCCATGAATATGATTGGATATCTTGTACATATTCGAAATAACTAATACATACCCCACCACTATTTGCTAAAATATCCGGAATAACCCAAATTTCCTTTTCTTCAAATATCTTATCTGCCTTTGATGTTGAAGGGCTATTAGCTCCCTCAAGAATTATTTGTGCTTTGACATCATCGGCGTTTCCAGAATATAATTGGTTTTCCGTAGCACAAGGGCATAGAATATCACATTTCATAGCTAATAAATCTTTATTAGTAATTTGTTCTCCATTTCTAGATTCAAACTCAATCACTGGATTTCCCGAATTCTTGCACCCTATAACATCATCTATATTAAGTCCCTCTTGATCAAGAATCGCTCCTTTAGTGTCGCTTACTGCTACAATTTTACATCCTGAATCATATAATTTTTTAGCAATTTCCTTTCCAACCTTTCCAAATCCCTGAATTGCAACAGACATAGATCTGATATCTAAGTTTTTTCTCCTGCAAAATTCCTCAAGCACATAGAACATTCCCGTGCCAACTGCTCCTGTTCTTCCCACAGATCCCCCTATCTCGGGGGGTTTTCCTGTACAGACACCAGGAACTGGATGCCCTTTCTGCATAGAATACGTGTCAAATATCCACGCCATAATTTGTTCATCTGTACCCATATCTGGTGCGGGGATATCTAAATCGGGGCCAATAACATTAATAATTTCGGCAGTATAGCGACGTGTTAATCGTTCTAATTCTTTTTTCGACAATTGTTTTGGATCTACCCGAATTCCCCCTTTAGATCCTCCTAAGGGCAGATTTAGAAGTGCTGTCTTGCACGTCATTAAAAAAGCTAATGCTTTTATCTCATCTATGTTGACATTAGGGGAATAGCGCACACCACCCTTCGCGGGTCCCCTTAATGTGCTGTGATGACACCGAAATCCCTCAAAAATTTCTAAAGTGCCGTCATCCATGAGAATCGGAATTGACACAGATAAGATACGCTCCACTTTATTTAGATAATTTAATGTATTAGGATCCATACGTAATTCTCGTGCGGCGATTTTAAGTTTTTTTTTCGCGCTTTTCCATGGATTGATTTTTACTTTATTATTTTTCACATCAAATACCTCGCTAGGGTATTATGAAAGATATATCTTTGTTCCTAATAAAATTAGTAGTATTTATACAATCATAAATTTAGAATCCAAAAGCGAATCTTCGACAAAATCAGTCTATTAATATAATCTTAAGCTTAGGAATAATTTATACGAGTGTCCGTTCATATATTCTGTTTAATTTAAAATTTCTCAGACATTTTTAAGTCAATTGGTATTTTATTTGAAAATTTCAGATATAATATACTCATTATTTCTAATTTTTATTCAAAAAAGAAAAACATTTATATAGTTTTAAGTTGAAAAATGAATCTATGGTAAAATTAGATGCTTTAGCAAAAAAAAAAGAAGAAGAACTAAAAACTTTTGAACCAAGATCTCGTAGCTATATGATTTTTCTAGTGATTTTTATGGGTTTAGTTGGGAACATGGACAATTTTATTTCACTCGTTGAATCTAGGATAATACCGGAGATCATAGATTTTTATCCATGGTTAAATAAAGATTTATTCGCATTTTGGCAATCAATTTTTGGAATAATCTCATTCAGTGTTTTCTTTATTGCATGGTTCTTTGATGCTTTTGGTAGAAGAAAAGGTATCTTATTACTTATGGCTACATTAGCAATTCCTTGTCTTTTTATAGGATTGCTTCCTTGGAATTTCTTTTTTGTAATGACTATGTATGGAATTTCAATAATGGCGACTCAATCAAATGCATGGCAAATTCCTATAACTGAAGAATCTCCCCCAAAAAAACGTGGATTATACGGGGGCTTAACATTCCTTATAGGCTTAATACCTATATATGCATTTGTTGCTGGACCAATAGCTAATTCCATTGGATGGTATTGGGCATATGGAATAATGTTTTTCTTATTCTTAATACTTCTTATTCCTCTTTATTTTATGAATGAGACTGAAAGATGGAAACGAAGTAGGAAAGAGGATCATGGAGGGAAATATTTAAAAATAAGAGATGCAATAAAATCAATGACACGCAAAGATGGGGTTTATGTACTTATATCCGCTATTGTATATACTCTCTGGTCAATATCGTTCAAAATGGGGACTAGCTGGGGTGGAGAATTTTATACGGATATCGTGGGAATTTCAGATGATACATTTGATACTTATTTAACAATAGGAGGTTTACTAACTATGGTCGGTGCTGGTATTGGTGGATTGTTACTTGATAAATTAGGAAGAATTGGAACCTTATTAGTAGGCTGCATTGGTGCAGCGATAGGTTTCTTCTTTTTGGGCATAACCCAAATTCCTATATTTTTCTGGATGATTTACTTGTTTATGCCAATAGTATTAGCATGGATAATGGTCTATTTCGGAGAAATCTTCCCAACTAGAATAAGATCCACAGCTGTAGGAATTACAAACACAGCAGCAAGATCATCATACGTTACAGCACCTTTAATTGCATTTGGATTATTTTCTTTAGACCCAGGTATGTTTTCATTATGGATTGTTGCAGGAATAATAATTCTTATACCGATGCTATCCTTATTGATAAAGCCTTATGAAACTAAAGGTCAATCACTCGAAGAAATCGAGAGAGATAGATAGTAAAAATATTTAAAAATTTATACTAATTTTTTTTTTCTTAAATTTAATAAATCTAAGATGAAATTAAATTATTTTAATCTACAGATTTTTTTCGATAGGAAATATTTATTAAGAGAAATTTGATAACACATCTGAAAGAAAAAACTTATAAATACTAATGTTGAAAAATTCATAATTGAAAAATAAAAGTTAGATAGATCAAATCTATGTCTGAAATTGGAAAAATTGATGCTTTAGCAAAGAAAAAAGAGATGGAACAAAAAGACAAAGAATTTCAACGTTCGAGCAAATATCAATGGTACATCGTTATTTTTATGGGATTAGTTGGACTTATGGATAATAATTTAAACTTAATGGAAGCCGTTGCGATTGCTGGTATAATAGATGAGTTCGGAATAACAGAGGCTGAATTTGCCTTTTGGCAAGGGATCTTTGGAATTATAACATTCTCAGTTTTTCTCATTGCATGGTTTTCGGATGCATTTGGAAGAAAAAAGGGGATATTATTGTTGTTAATAGTGATGGGTATTCCCTCGCTGTTGTTGCCTCTTATTGCTATAAATTTGCTGATATTTTATATCTTATATGCAATCGTTATTACTGGGACTCTCTCTAATATGTGGGAGATACCTGTATCCGAAGAAGCTAATCCTAAAAAGCGTGGTTTATTAGGTGGTATCGCAACTCTGATCAGTTTAATTCCGCTTTATGCACTTATTGGAGAAGATATTGAAGCAGCTTTGGGTTGGAGATGGACATACGGTGTCTTCTTCTTTTTTATGCTGGGATTACTGGTCATGTGGTATTTCATGAAAGAACCAAAAAGATGGTCTCAGAGTAAGGAAGATAGGGGTCATGAACTTATGAAGATTAAAAGAGCTCTTAAATCTCTTACAAGAAGGGATGGGCTTTATATCGTGATTTCTACAATTGTTTATGGAATCTGGGCAATTGCATTTAAATTCGGTACAAGCTGGGGTGAGACATACTATACAAAGGTTAATACTACCATGCCGTTAGAATGGAAAACCATTTTATTGGTGGGGGGGCTGTTGATTTTAGTAGGAGCATTAATTTCAGGAGTTTTAATGGATAAAGTATCAAGGAAAGCTACCTTAATTATTGGGTGTGTTGGTTCAATTACAGGCTTTATCTTAATGGGAACAATTGGACATTTTCTGGCTTTCTGGATGTGTTATTTATTTATGCCCGTAGTGTTTACTTGGATAATGGTTTATTTCGCAGAAGTTTATAGAACAGAGATAAGATCCACGGCGACAGGAATAGCTGCAACTGGGGCTCGAATTTCTTATGTTATCGCTCCATTAAGTGCTTCAGCTTTGTTCATACTGAATCCTCAAATGAATATATTTTGGATAGTTCCGGGCTTATTAATGATTGTTCCTCTATTTACTCTACTCCTAAAACCTTATGAAACTAAAGGACAAACTTTAGAAGAGATCCAAGAAGAAAGAGATAAATAAAGATATCATTTTCATTTTTTTTTACTACTTTTTATTGGGAAATATTGATTAGACAATATTCTACAAATTTAATAGGATCATTCGCAAATCCAGACGAATCTATGCCCCCTAATTTTTCTAATACATCTTCAGGTAGTTGGTTCCCTTTAATCCATAAGGAATTTAAATTCATTAGAGCTTCTAAGCCATTAATTTTCTTTATATTGTTATCGTTTAGATCGAGCGTTTCTAAATTAGTTAAAGTTTCAAGTCCGGAAATATGTCCTATCTCATTTCCAGATAAATAAAGTTCTTTCAAATTTTTTTGTTTTAATAACCCAGTAATTCTTGGTAAGTTGTTTTCTTTAAGATTTAACAGTTTTAGATTTGAAAGATTATCCAATCCTTCAATCTTGCTTATTTTATTTCCATTTAGCCATAGTGATTCAAGGTTTTTCAGAGTCCCCATACCTTCAATTTTTTTTATCCGATTGTTATTTAGATAAAGCTCTTCTATTTCTTCCAGATTATCCAAACTCGTTATTTTTTGTATTTGATTTCCCGCTAAATTTAAGATTTTCAAAGAACTCAAATGTTCTAATCCAGAAATTTGAGTGACTATATTTCCTGCTATCCAGAGGACTTGTAAATTCTGTAAATTTTCTAATCCTTCTATCGATTTGATAAGATTCCAAGAAAGGTCTAATTTTTCCAATTTATTTAGACTTTCTAATCCCATTATTTTCTTAATTTGATTTCCTCGCAAATAGAGTTCTTTTAGATTTCTTAGATTTTCTAATCCTTTAATTTCTGCGATCTGATTACTAATTAGATGCAATACTTCCAAATTTTCTAAACTCTCTAATCCTGATATTTCTAGGATCGAATTGCTCCCTAAGTTTAAAACTTCTAATGAGGTGAGTTCCTCTAAACCATCAATACAAGAAATTTCATTAGAGCTCAATTCCAAGTGGTAAATATCTTTTAATTTGTTTAGTCCTTTGACTTCTCGTAAGTTTTTTATACCTAACAGACCTAAATCTAAGAATCCTTTTTCAACTGTATATTTCTCTTCATTATATCGGACAAATTCCATTTTGATCAAGAAGATTCTAGTTATATTTTCGAAAAAAATTTGGATTAATCAACATTTATTTATTTTGGATAATAAAATTATCGATATTTTAAAATATAGAACTTATTTTTAATTTAGAATAAAAGCTTACACTCTTAGAGAATATATGATAATTTGTCAAAAATGCGGAAAAATATTACATTTGGATAAGAAGACCAACGGTTATCATTATTGCCCTTTGTGAAAATCAATCCAATATTTTATGGTCTTTAGCTTCAAATGATAAAAACTATATACTGTGCATTTTAACGGAATGAGACATAAATACAAATTATAGATTTATGTTGACCACCTTGCAAGGGTTTCTCATCAATATATAAGAATTATCTTCCTGATCACTGTCAATATAATTAAGTTATTTTTTAAAAAAGGAATAAATAAATCATTCCACATGATCTCTTTTTGTATGAATGATATTGAGCATAAAGATTCTGATAAAGGATTAAAAGTGGGATCTCAAATCCCTATTGACCAGCTGGTAGATATCAACGAAAATATTTTAGATTTTACAAAAGTTTTGAAGGATTCTGGGGGTATCCTATTAGATTTCTTTAGAGGCGCATTTTGAGTTCCATGCAAAGAACATTTAGAGAGAATTAATAAAAATATAACTGAATTTCAAAAACGAAAGGTGTTCTTTATAGCAATTGCCAGTGATAGTAAAAACCATTTAAAAGAATTATCCGGTAAGTTTGGATATACATTTCCTTTAGTTTCTGACAGAGGAGCGAGGATTGCGAAGAAATTTGATGTGTATACCTTTGGAAGCGCCATAGATATAATCTATCTTAAGACTAAATTAGCGATTCCCTCCACCTTTCTAATTGGAAAGGAAATGAAAATTGCATGGAGATATATTGGTACAAGGGAAGATAGGCCCTCAATCAAGTTGCTAACAGAGCAAATTGATAAAAAATTATAAAACCAGAGAGAATGATACAGATGCAGAAAAAATGAGGCATTTGTTGACGACCTTTTGTCCAGGTTCTGGTATTTAGACTCTTTTCTCTTATTTTTTTAAGCTTTTAAAAATTCGGCATGATCATACTTTTGGGGAGAAAAGCTGAAAAAAATGTACAATTCAAAATACAATAAAAAAACATTATAAATTTGTTTTTAGATATTGGTCATAATTTATTATTTATAATACATTTAAGATGATTGTTTAAACACCTATACTTCAATAATATAATCACAGTGCCTAAATTATGAATGAAGGACTTATGGTTGGAAAAAACGCACCATACTTTAAGATTACAGACATTCTCGGAAATATAATTGATTTATCAGAGATAATAGATAATTATAGTTGATTACTTATCGATTTCTTCCGAGGGACTTGGTGAGGTCATTGAAAACAGCATTCTATTCTCTTAAATAAGAACCTAGAAAAAATCCGAAAATACAATGTTAAACTTATTTCAATATCATCGGACAGTGAAAACCATATGCGGGAATATCAAGAGCAGAACAACCTACATTTTTCACAAATCTCAGATAAGAACGCAGAAATTGCAGAAAAATTCGATATTGAGATATATGAAAATATAGCAGAAACAAATATTAAATCTAAGCAAGCTATACCGTCTAAATTTTTAATTAACAACTCGGGAAAAATTATGTGGAAATATATTGCTGAAACTAAGACGGACAGACCAGATATCGAGACTATTCTCAACGCAATTAAACAATATTGTTAAAATTTCCCATTTTGGATGAGTCAAATGTAAAAAAATGAGACATTTGATGACTGCCTCGCGCGGGTTATGGGAACCCTTTCATTTTTTATTTCATATCCTCTCTTAATAGTTCGATGATTAATGTTGAGAAAAAATTTATTATCAAAATCATACATTTTTTACTTAAATAATATTTTATAGTTTTATAATCATGAAAAAATGAATTGGACCAAAAAGAAAAAGTTATTGGTCTTTATTCCCATTCTTCTCCTTTCATTATTCGTTACTGCGATCCTACTTATAGGCGTTTCCCCAATACCGTTCGATCCATCATTAGAATTTCCAATTGAAGAATCTGGGAAAATTGACCATATTCGTCCTTATGGAGTACCAGATTGGAGCGGTCCTGGAACACACCATAATGGAATTGATCTCGTTATTAATGATACAGTGACTATAATCTCACCCGTGAAAGGCACCGTTATGGGTATAACAGAACATAAAAATCCTCATTCAGAAAATTCTAATATATTATTCAGTGTAAGTATTCTTATAAATTGGGGATGGGCAGTCGAATTATGTATAGAACCTAATTTTAACGGCGATGATACCTATAATAACACTTTACAACGAAACGCCATTAAAGTATCTATACTTCAACGTGTGAATATAGGTGACCCAATTGCAGATTTGCTATATGCAAATGATGGCTCTCATCTTCATTATGGTTTACGCGGAACTTTCATAGGGGACTTTTGCGCATATAGATACTCTTCCAATTACGCAAGAGCTATCTTTGACAGTATCCCAATGGGAGACGGATTTTTGACTGATCCAATTTGTATCATTTAAATGATAAAAGGAACAGTTTGAAATGGAGTAAACATTAATATATCCCATTATCCTAAATTAATTTATGACTGTTATTTGTAGATCATGCGGAACCGCGATCGATGATGAAGATGAACCAGGAAAGTATTACTGCGCTAATTGTGGGAAATACACCGAATTCTTTAAGATGGAGTCTGAAAAAGAATCAGAATCCTAACTCAATTCTCACGGATTTTGTCCTAACACTTTTTATTTCTCAATTTTTAGAAAATAGTATAATATGAATTTTTTATTATCTATTATCTCAAGGTCATTCCAATTATTAAGGGATTATAACCTCTGGTTTTTAATAATCTATTTAGCATAAATTGGATATGAAAAGCTATGTGATCTGCGAAGAATGTGGATTTACATTTGATGATAAAGAGGAATCGGGAAATTATTACTGCCCCCAGTGTGAAAAAAAGAGAAAATTTTTGTCTTTTACCTTTGGGTGCGGTGGGAAACCATCAGAATTATATGAGAGTTTATGAAGTAAGAAATTACTGGAAATATTTTACCTTAATTTTATCATCGAAAATGCGAGAAAACTCATCCCTTAAGGGATTTTAACCTAAATTCTGGAACCTAAAAATAGATTCGTACTATTATTTTCTTTTATTTTTCTGAATATAGAATATATCTCAATATATTAATATAGACTATTAAATCTATTAAGAACAGAATTTAAAAATAATTAGTTTAATTAATCTAGTATGGGGAAAACTCAAATGTTAGTTAGTGACCTAGATTTGCCGCAATCAATAATGGATAAATGGCAAAGATTAGTCAATGCTTTAGCCCAATTAATGGGTGTCCCCGCGGCAATCATCATGAAATATGAAGATCCATATCTTGAGGCAATTATAACAAGCGAGAACGAGGGAAATCCAATACCTAAGAATTATAAAGAGACAATTTTTGATAAATACTGTGAAATTACTATAAAGAGAAAAAAAATGCATGAAGTACCTAATGCCTATAAGGATCCCATTCATAAAAACAAACCGGGATTGGAAGAAAATAAATTAATCTCCTACTTAGGATTTCCTCTGGAATGGCCGACGGGCGACGTTTTCGGAACAATCTGTGTGCTCGACAAGAAAGAGCGCAATTTCTCAGAGAAAAAGAAAAATCTAATGAAAGAGATGAAAGTAGCTGTGGATGCTCACCTTGAACTCATATTTAACAATGAGACACTAAGAAGAGCTCAGGAAAAAATCAAAGAACAACGAGACAACCTTAAATTATTAACTAGTACCGTTCGACATGAAATTGCCAACAACCTCACGTTTATTTACGGTTTTTTACAAATGAAACAAGAAGATTCAGAATTATCTAATGAAATAATAGAAACTCTAATGCCACATATTCAAAGTATTTTAGATTCTATTGAACATATTGAAGAATTAAAAGAACTTTTCACAAGGGAAAGTTCTTTGAGAGAGATTAATCCAAGAAACATCATTGAACAGATAAAAAAAGAATACTCTCAACCAATTGAAATTGAAGGCACCTGTAATGTCTTAGCTGATGATTATTTGGACTTGCTTCTCAAAGAATTAATTAGGAATGCGTTTAAGCACACAAATACCAAAAAGATAGATATTTCCCTATGTGAAGATGATAATTCTGCAACGATTAAAATACAAGATTTCGGTCCTGGCCTACCAGAAGAGATTGTTAAATCACATTTCCAAAACCCCACACAGAATAGAAAATTAAAAGGTCTTACCATCATTGAAAAAATAATGGATAGATATGGAGGTAAAATTATCTATAGCAAAAACGATAAAGGCGCTCTATTTGAACTCATTTGGGATAAACATATAGATAAGTAATAAATAAAAAATAATCTAAAGCTCTTTATATTATAAGTACGATTCTTTGATAATCGAGGTGAGATATATTTCTGAAATCGAAAATTTCAAAGAAAAAGCAGCGAGAAAATTTTCATTAAACGAGCTAAGTGGGGCATTTGGAGATTGGGGAACTTTAGTCCCGTTCTTAATCGGGTATGTTTCGTTAGTTAAGTTAAACCCCGCTGGCATTTTCTTATGTTTAGGGTTAACCAATATAGTATTAGGGATACGTTATAATCTCCCATTACCCGTCCAACCACAAAAAACGATTGGTACAATCGCACTTTCTCAAAAATGGACTCCAAACAAAGTTATTTCTACAGGATTTTCCACGGGAATTGTCTGGTTCATTCTTGGAGCTACCAAGATTCTTGATAAAATTACTAAAAAAGTCCCAAAATTATCTGTACGGGGAATTCAACTTGGATTATCTTTTATTTTAGGCTGGTCTGCTCTACTCTTATTTATAAATGATTATATCATAGGAACAATCGCTCTTATCATCATTATTCTATTCATTCGCTGGGAGAAAGTCCCTACAGCAATATTTTTAGTGATTCTAGGGGTATGCATTATGATTTTCTCGGGGATACTAACCATAGATGTCTTAGCCTTTAATATCCCTCACATCCCATTTCATTTACCAACGATAGAAAACATTATTATTGGGTTTTTAGTAGCCGGAATCGGTCAATTAATACTCACGCTAACCAATGTTATGATCGCTACGATTGCATTAATAAAAGAATTATTTCCAGAAGTGAAAAGTGATATTAATTCTAATAACTTGGCCTCCAATATGGGAGTGATTAATCTTGTAAGTCCATTCTTCGGAGGAATGCCATTATGTCATGGATCTGGGGGATTGGCAGCACAATATGCTTTCGGTGCGAGAACGGGGGGCTCAATGATTTTCGAAGGCACTATTGAATTAGTGTTGGGACTCTTTTTCTCAGATTTATTATTTACCATATTTATTTATTTTCCTGAAGGAATTTTAGGCGCGATGCTAATTTTTACCTCATTTACATTAGGAAAAGTAGCCCTAAAAAAGATTGAGGATTGGAAAACCATTCCCCTAATTATCATCTCAGCTTTAGGATGTTTTTTTCTCAATATCACCATAGGATTTATTATCGGTCTGCTTTTTTACCTAATCTACAAAAAATATTTTAAGAGTGAGTAAAAAAGTATAAATGCAAGATTTAAATGATCGATTTGCATTAGATTAATTTGGGGAAATATATAAATACAAATAGGACTACTAATTAAGAGAGTTGGTAATGAAAGGTATAGAGGGTATATATATAATCAATAAAAGAGGGACTTCGATTTTTTCCTATAATCTCTCCAAAGAAAAGAATAGGGAACTAAATTATTCTATGTTAGCTAATCTGTTTTCTGCTCTAAAAAATTTTGAACTCAAAACGGGGGAGAATGGGATAAATAGCTTAAAAGTCAGGAAAAATTGCTTCTATTTTATAAAGGATGATTTTACTGAAAACTTTATCGTCGCTAAATGTACTAGTAAAACAAAATCAAATGAGACAACCGAAATCCTTTTAGAAATCAAGTTTCAATTTATAAAAAAATATATGAAACAGATTTATGTAAAGCAAAATCCTATTCACTTAAATGCGAATTTTAGAAAAACCATTAAAAATGTATTAGAAAAAGATATAAAAAGAAAAGAAATGCTTAATTCGTTAGAATTATAGAATAATTATCCTTTAACAACCCCAATAGGTTTGAAACGAGCGATTTTTTCTACTATCCCTAAATCATGACTCACTTGGACAACTTGATCTACATCTTTATAAGCCCCAGGAGCTTCTTCCGCGACAACTCTCATATTGGCAGCCTTTATATGAATACCACGACTAGACAAGTCATTTAACACATTACGAGCAGGCCATTTTTTATCTGCACTCCTCCGCGACATTACCCTTCCAGCACCGTGAGCAGTTGAACCAAATGATAAATCCATTCCTTTTTCCTTACCTACACACAAATATGAGGCTGAACCCATAGTTCCTGGTATTAATGCGGGTTGTCCGATATCTCTGTAGTCTTGTGGAATTTCAGGGTGTCCCGCAGGAAAAGCCCTTGTTGCACCTTTTCGGTGGATGTTAAGTTTCATTTTAGAGCCATTTACTTTGTGCTCTTCAATCTTTAAAATATTATGACACACTCCATAGATAAGATTTAAATCTAATTCATTCATATCTTTTTTGAAAAATTGCTCGAATGATTCTCTTAGCCAATGAGTAATCAGTTGTCGATTGCAGAAACCAAAATTAGCCGCGCAAGCCATTTGGCTTAGGTAATTTTGCGCCTCATTAGTATTTGCGGGAACGCAAGCCAATTCTCTGTCTGGAACTTCAATTCCATACTTTTTCATAGCTTTTTCAACCATTCTCAATGAATCCGTACACACTTGGTGTCCAAATGCTCTACTTCCCGTATGTACCATCACCGTGACTTGTCCTTCCTCTAATATGCCAACCTTTTTTGCGATTTCCCTATTAAAAATTTTGTCAACCCTCTGGATTTCTAGGAAATGGTTTCCACTCCCGAGTGAACCTACTTGGTCAATACCTCTTTGTTTTGCCTTTTTTGACACTAAATCTGAATTTGCACCCTCTAAACATCCATTCTCCTCAACATGTTCTAAATCTTTTTTTGTTGCATAACCATTTTCTAATGCCCATTTAAGACCATTATCAGCTAAATTGTCTAGATCTGAATAAGAAATATTAATTTTTCCTTCCGAACCGAGACCGCTTGGGATATTTCTATATATTCTCTCTAATAAATCTTCAATGACGTCTCTTACATCATTTTCATACAAATTGGTTCTTAAGAGCCTAACCCCACAATTGATATCATATCCGACTCCTCCAGGACTTACCATACCGGACTCTGCGTCAGTTCCCGCAACGCCTCCGATACAAAATCCGTATCCTTGATGTGCATCGGAAAGAGCAATTGCGTGCTTTCTGATTCCCTTCAAGGTAGCAACATTACTAATTTGGTCTAGCGTCCTATCTTGTTTGATTTTGTCAAGTATATAATTATTAGCGTAAATTTTAACTGGTACTTTCATCTCGAAGTTCCCAATTTTATGAGCTGGTATTTCGTAGATGTTGTCATCAATTTTCTTCACGTTCATACTTTCCAAAATGATTAAAGAATTTTAAAAATTTATCATTAAATTTATTAGAATAAAGACGAAATCCCTTAATTATTATATGAACCAGCCAATAGCCAGATTTAAGCATAAAGGAGGCAGATTAAAAAATGTCATTAAAATCAATACAATATAATCATAAGCTTTAAGTTAATCAGAGAGAATTTTTATCTATCATTTTAAGAAGTAATCGGTGAATTTAGGAAGGATCCAAATGATTGATAATTTAGATATAAATTGTTTTAAGCTAAACAAAAACTTCCTTAAGGATTATAAAGGAAAGCAACCCGATTGGGGTCCTTTGGGATATTTTATCTATAAACGAACTTATGCGAGATATATCCATGGAAGGGCGCGAAAGGAAGAATATTGGGAAACGGTGAAGAGAGTTGTCGAAGGTTGCTTCTCAATTCAGAAAGAACATTGTCAAGATTTAAGATTACCGTGGAATGAGCAAAAAGCAAGGAAATCCGCCCAAAGAATGTATGAAAAAATATGGTGTTTCAAATTTACACCACCAGGGAGAGGATTTTGGATTATGGGCACGGAATTCATAGCAGAACATGGTTCTATGGCATTAAATAATTGTGGATTTGTCTCTACTAACGATATTGACGTTAAATATACCCAAGCTTTTGAATTTCTCATGCACTCGCTAATGGTGGGTGTAGGGGTGGGTTTTGACACCAGAGGGGCGGGTAAATTATTTATCAAACAACCTAAAAACGAGAAATTTAGATTCACTATTCCCGACAATAGAGAAGGATGGGTTAAAGCACTTAAAAAGTTGTTAGATGCATATTTTTTAGGAGAAAAACAACCAGATTTTAATTATTCAAAGATCCGTCCTAAAGGAGAACCACTCAAAAGTTTTGGGGGAACCGCATCGGGTCCAGAACCATTAGAGAATATGCTGAATACTATTGACATTATTCTAAACGGAAGAATTGGAGAACCTATAAATTCCTTGGATATTCTTGATATAATGAATTTAATTGGAAAGTGTGTCGTCGCGGGCGGGGTAAGAAGGAGTGCGGAAATTGGATTAGGTAATCCAGATGATAAGAGTTTTATAAAGGCTAAGCAGAATCAGAAAAAACTCAAATCTCACCGATGGGTAAGTAATAACAGTATTATAGCGGAGAAAGGTATGGATTATTCTTTTATTTCTGAGCAAATCGCGAAAAATGGAGAACCCGGTCTATTTTGGTTAGAAAATGCCCAAAAATATTCGCGAATGATAGATCCTCCAGATTATAAAGATAAAAACGCAATGGGTATGAATCCATGTGGAGAACAAACACTAGAATCTTTTGAACTCTGTTGTTTGGCAGAAACCTATCCTTCACGGCATCAAAATTGGGAAGAATTTAAAGAGACTCTAAAATATGCGTATATTTATGCTAAAACCGTGACTCTTGTAAACACTAAAGTAAAAGTTACTAACGCAGTAATGCTGAAAAATCGTAGGATGGGTATCTCTCAGACAGGCATAACAGAAGCTTTTTCAAGACACGGAAAAAATAAAATGAATTAATGGTGTAAAAAAGGATATAAATATCTAAAAAAACTTGATAAGAATTATTCAGACTGGTTATGTGTTCCAGAGTCTATTAAAATTACTACGGTAAAACCAAGCGGTACAGTAAGTTTATTGCCCGGTGTGTCTCATGGCATCCATTTCCCTCATTCGAAATATTATATACGCAGAATAAGGGTACAAGAGGGTTCTGAATTAGTTAAGATAGCAAAAGAAGCTGGCTACAAGGTAATAAAAGACAAATACTCTGAAAACACTATGATCATTGAATTCCCTGTGAAAAAAGAATATTTCACTCGTGGGAAGGCAGATGTATCTATTTGGGAACAAGCAGAAAATGCCGCATTATATCAAAAATATTGGTCAGATAATCAAGTATCTGTAACGGTTAGTTTTAAAGATGAAGAGAAAAATGACATAAAATATTTACTACAGAGTTTTGAAGATGAACTTAAAGCGATTTCTTTTCTCCCTTTAAAAGAACACGGCTATGAACAAGCTCCTTTTGAGGAGATTTCGGAAGAAGAATACCAGAGACTATCAAAGTATCTTAAGCCTTTATATTTGGAAAATGTCAAAGAACAAGCTCGAGGACAAATTTTTTGCGATAGTGAAGATTGTGAAATCCATATAAATAAAAATACATAATCTAATCCTAATTGTGTCTTACAAAAATTTGTCAAGATTTCCTTTTTTTGCCTTTTTAAGGTCATCTATAGTTTTATTAGAAAGAACCGAATCTTGATATTCTTCTATAATATTTATGTCTCGATTCGCTTCAGAATCACCTTTTTTGATTAAAAGCCACTGATCCTCACGTTTTGTTTTGATTAGTGCGAATTCGCCTTTAAGACGCGTTCCGTTCAATAGAATAGTAATGTGGCCATCATCGTATGCTTGGTTTAGTGAGATTTCCTTATCATCTTTTTTTGTGATATTTTTAAAAGTGCCTAAATCCCACACTATTACATACCCTCCACCATATTCATCTTCCGGTATCACTCCTTCAAACTCGGCATAATCTATGGGATGGTCTTCTGTTTCCACTGCTAATCTCCTTTGACTAGGGTTGAGTGATGGTCCCTTTGGTACTGCCCAAGACTTTAAAACTCCATTTAACTCTATTCTAAAATCATAATGAAGATTACTCGCATTATGCTTCTGAACAACAAATAAGTTTTTTTTTTTCTTCTTGATTTCTCCTTTTGGTTCAGGAGTTTTATTGAATTTCCTTTTCTTTTTATATTCTTCTAAAGACATCCTTCTTTTCCTCCTTATTAAACAATCGGTTGATCAAAATCGGGTTTATCCGTTTTTCCCGGTCTTAAGGGTTTTCTTTTGATTTCATATCCACAGGCGGGACATTTCACCTTTTCTTTTTTCATATTTACATCTGCGAGCTTGAATGTGTATCCGCATGCGGGACAAGAAATTGACAATCCTTTATTATCCATACTCATAGGCTTCATTTACATTAACGATTTTGACTATAAAATTGTTTTTCTAATAGGATAAAAACCTCTCTTTTTTTTCTCTGAAGTTATTAATAAGTTTTAATATATTTTTGAAAAAATTTTTCGCTACTAAAATGAATCCTCAATGTGTAAATAAGTTATTAATCCAACTTTTTTATTATTCGATTCTTATACTAGAAATAGAAAGAATCCAAAAACAATAACCCTTTTGGAAAAGAGGTGTAAATTTTGAGTGTATCTGAAGAACAAATTAAGAAGGACATAGTAGACCAGCTCTATTGGGATTCTAGAGTGGATGCATCTGAAATTGAAGTAGAAGTAACCGGAGATAAAGTTACGCTGAAAGGTTCAGTGCCGAATTATTCTGCAAAGGGCGCAGCTTCTGCTGACGCGTGGGCTATTTCAGGGGTACGTGATGTGGAGAACCAAATAGAAGTTATTTATCCTCCTTCAGTTACAGTACCTACGGACGAAGAAATAAAATCTAACATTGAAACGTCATTAGAACTAAACCTCAGCTTAGACGCTACTGATATTGAAGTTTCAGTAACCGCCGGAATAGTTACATTACAAGGATCTGTAGATGCGTATTGGAAAAAGACAAGGACAGAGAGCATCGCTTCAGGAGTATCGGGAGTGCTTGACATTATAAATAAATTAACTATTGTACCAACAGAAAATTTTATTGATAAGGAAATTGCCGAAGATATTGTCGGTTCAATTAGCAGAAACTTCAACGCAGATGCGGAAAAGGTAGATGTAAAGGTAGAAGATGGAGAGGTCACACTTTCGGGAACTGTCGCCGATTGGAGCGCATATAGAGCAGTCATGGATGCAACAGAATTCACCGCTGGCGTAGTTAATATCAATGACAATCTTATAATAGAAAGTCTATAGAGTGTCCACACACATCTATCCCAATCCACAAAATCTAATTAAATTTTTAATTTTCTTATTCTGCCTTAATATAGGAATTTATTATTCTCATTAGGTTTACATCGCCTCTTATTATATTTTAATTTTGGCTAATTTCATCATTTCAGCTATTCAGATTACATTTCAAAAAATTTTAAATTTATCGTTAATTTAGATACCATGTCTTTTTATAGTGAAAAATTCACAGTTATTTGTATTTCATAAATCTATAATAATCTATTAATATAAATCTCAAGTCTAAAAGGCAAAGAAAATGATAGCTGAAGCATTAGAGAGTATCATAATTTTTGTTATTATCCTTGGTTTTTGTGGTGCTTTCTTGGATGGATCACTAGGAATGGGATATGGATTACTTTCACCAATTCTAATTGCATTGGGGTTAGAGCCCTTAGTGGTGGTCCCTATGTTGCTCCTTTCCCAAATGACAACCGGATTTTCAGTGACAATTTTTCATGCATTATATAAAAATGTGGATTTGAGTTCCAGGAAAACTGAAGATATTAAATCTACGATATTATTTATCATAACTGGCTCAATTGGAATGACTATAGCGGTATTTCTGGCGACGATTCTAACAGAAGAGTTCGTGATGCTTTATATCGCAATAATCATAATTATTGCTGGTCTATTAATGCTCCCTAATATTCAATTTACGTTTTCTTGGAAGCGAATGTACATTTTGAGCGGCATAGGCTCATTTAATAAAGCAATTTCCGGAGGTGGGTATGGCCCAGTCATGACGATTGGGCAAATAACTTCTGGAAGAGATGCCAGAGAATCGGTTGCGGTTACTGACTTTTCCGAGGCGTTTCTTTCTGGATATGGATTTATATTGTATGTTATTTTCGAGTCCTTTAGTGAGCGAGTCCTTCTTACCATCGAACTAGGGATTATTATGATTATTTCAGGGTTAATAGCTACCCCAATTGGAGCGCTTTTTACAAAAAAACTTGACAAGAAAAAGGCAAAAAAGATTATCGGATTTTTATCTATCTCAATTGGAATATTTACATTAATCCGATTCTTTCTAATTATCTAAATCATCCGATTTTCAGATTAAAAGCTCTATTTCTATTATCATATTTATATTTATTTAATACTAATAGTGAACAATTTCAAATGACGTCATGTGAGATAAAGAGATATGCGGTTATAATGATACTAACGATAATAAATAAAATTGAATTAATATACCAAAAAAATGAGGTTGCGAGATAAAATAAGCTACGAATCCCCAACATCCAGTGATTTTGGGCTTTCACGAGCGTTTGTTTTGTTAATTTAAATCCTTTTATATCCCCAATGGAAAAATCTCGTGGTTTGCCGGTTATTAATATTGAAAGTCTGGTAGCATAACGTATAGATAAGATGAAATTAAACAAACAAAATATCAACATTATTATTGTTAAGGAGAACTTAATAATACCTAAAGATAATCCGGGGATATTAAATAGCAATTCGCCATTTTGGCTTATATTCTCAAAAAACCCCGTTAATATACCAATTAGAATAAATAGGCTGGAGATAAAGGTAGAATTACCCATTAAAAAATTTCTTAATGCCTGCACTCCAGTTAAAGGTGATTCTTGATCCAAACGGCTTTTAACCCAGTTATCATAAATTAATTTAAATACATTATATTTCGAAGGTCTCTCCTTTTTCCTTAAATAATAAAAGAAAGTCGAGATAAAAATAGTGAAGCAACATGTAAAAATTATGAGAGCAATATCATCGAATAAACTCATTTATGAATCAAGAAATACATATTTTATTTATATGAATAGGAAAGATTTTAAAAATTTAAAAATTTGATTCAAAGAATTTCTCTTAAGAGAATCAATTAGACACCTACACTGACAAATAAATAATATAAAGAATCTTTAAAAACTGATGCGTTCTATAGTAATGTAAACCTATAGAATCGCGTTATTCTAAATTTGCCTTATATTAGATCTGCTCTCCTTCAAAATAATAGATTGGTGGTTTCATGAGTCATGTGTCAAATAAAAAAATTGCAAACTTTCTATTTGAAATAGCCGACTTACTTGAACTAAAAGGAGTCCAATTTAAACCTCGTGCGTACAGGAATGCTGCTCAAAATATAAGTACTTTATCCAAGGACATAAAAACCTATTATCAAGAAAAAAAACTTCAAGATATTGAAGGTGTGGGAGAAAGTATCGCAGAAAAAGTCGAGGAAATAATCGAGACTGGAGAGTTAGAATATCTAAATGAGCTGAGAAAGAAATTTCCTGAAACCCTCCAAGAAATGATGAAGATTCAAGGATTAGGTCCAAAATCTCTGATGAAACTTTATGAAGAATTGGGAATTAAATCTGTTGATGAGCTCGAAAAGGCAGCGAAAAGCGAACAGATACGGGAAATTGAGGGTTTTGGAGAAACTTCCGAGCAAAACATACTTGAAAATATACAAAGGTATCGGAAATATCAAGAACGCTTTCTTTTGGGATATATCCTTCCCATAGCTAAAGACATTGAAAAGCAATTATCTAATCTTAATGAAGTTGAACGGATTAATCTTGCTGGTTCTATACGCCGAAGAAAAGAAACGATTGGAGATGTGGATATATTGGTGGTTTCTACTGATTCAGATAAGGTTATGGATTTTTTCACTAATCTAGATCAAGTTGAAAAAGTTGTTTCAAAGGGAACCACTAAAAGTACGGTGATCGCCCAAGAAAATTTGCATATCGATCTACGTGTGATTGAAGAAGAAAGCTTCGGTTCCGCTCTCCAATATTTTACAGGTTCGAAATCACACAATATAAAATTGAGGAAGATTGCCCTTGATAACGATTGGAAACTCAGTGAATATGGATTAATCGATAAACACACCAATGAAAAAATTGCGGGGGAAAATGAAAAGGATATTTATGAAAAGTTGGGACTGGATTATATTCAACCTGAGCTTAGAGAGGATAGAGGTGAGATTGAGGCAGCTCTAAAAGGAAACTTACCAAATTTGATTAAAATGGAAGATATTAAGGGAGATCTACACGTGCATACGAAATGGAGTGAAGGAAGCCATACAGTCGAAGAAATGGCAATAGAAGCTAAAAATTTGGGATACAAATATTTGGGAATATGTGATCATGCCAAAATACTTCAAATAGCAAAAGGAATGAGTGATAAAGAAATTCGTGAACAAATGAAAGAAATTGAAAAAGTTAATGATAAATTAGATGGTATTACAGTTCTATCTGGAATTGAAGCAAATATTGATTCCGATGGCAAATTAGATGTAAAAAAGGAAGTTTTAAAGGACTTAGATATAGTAGTTGCGAGTATTCATTCGGGATTCAAAAGCTCTGAGAAGGAGATGACAAACAGAATCATCACTGCCATGCAAAATGATTATGTTACCATTATCGGCCATCCAACGGGACGTAAATTAAATAAGAGAGAACCCTATGAAGTAAATTTAACTAAGATTTTTGAAGAGGCAGAAAAAAAGGGTATCTTTATTGAATTAAATTCATTTCCAGAGCGCTTAGATTTGACGGATTTAGGATGCTTGAATGCAAGAGATTATGATTTATTTATATCTATAAATACAGATTCTCATAGCAAAGATCAATTAAGATTTATGGAATTAGGTGTTTCAACCGCTAGAAGAGGATGGTTAGAAAAGAAAAATGTTGCCAATACGAAGAATTTCAATGAATTAAAAAAACTATTATAAGCTGAAGATCGAAAAAAGTGGAAGCAAAAAAGAAAAATTTATAGGTAAAAATTTGGTGAATATTAAAATTTCTTGTAGTTATTTAAATAAGCTATTTACTTATCTAATATTATATGGGTAATTCATTTGATTGGATGCCAAAATGGATTGGAAAACGATATTCTATCCTATGGTCATCCTATAAAGAGGCAATATTCACTTATGATGATGCTGAAGAATTATTGGGTAAATACACATCCAATTATCTAAGTGAGATGAAGAAAGCCCACACACTATTTGTTTTTCAAAAGAATGGTAAAAAACGCGATTATCGATTATTATCTCCGCAAATTTATATCTTTAGTTATGCTAACCAACTTCACTTAGATTGGCTCAAACAGGGGCGCTATGCCCATCTTCTATTAAAATTTTTAAAATTATTAAAAGAAGATATGAAAGATAATCTATTAGCAATAGGAATATTTGGATCAGTAGCCAGAGGTCATGCAAAACTCGACAGTGATATTGATCTATTTATTATTGTTGATGAAATGTCGCTTTCTCTTTTACAGAGAACCAAATATTTGCTAAAAATCAAAAGGCAAGATTTAGTCGAATCAGAATTAGATTTTCTAGATAAACATAACATCCATCCGAAACTAAATTTTTTTATAAGAGAAAAAAATGAGCTGAGGTTGAATTTTTTTACCCTCGATATATCATTTGATTTGAACATCTTATATGATGAAGGTGTTTTAACAGAATATTTGCATATTATTAAAGATAAGATTGATAAAAAGGGTGTTAAAAGAAAATATCTTGAAGATGGAAGATATTATTTAGACTTAAATATTGAATTTGGAGAGGTTTTCGAATTTTGAATCAAAAAGACCTAAATTTCAGAAAGATTAGCTGCTCTGAGAGAACCTGCAATGTATGGTGATGAAGGACGTGAATTAGGTCCATCTGAATTATTTAATGAGACTGATGCAAAAGAAGTATTAGCTGATGCAGAATTTTGCATCAAAATTGTAAAAATTCTATTCGATAACTTTAATATAAAATCAAAATAGAACTTTGCGTATAATTTCCACAAGAATAACTTTTTTACGAAAAGATTCACAACTCTAATTTTTTTAAACATTAGTTTTAAAAGTTCAAAAATAATACAGCAATTAACAATAGAGGTATGAAATAATAATGTCAGTAAATAACCCTTATACAGCATTTCAAATTCGAATTGAAAAGATGCTGATACACGGGTCTATCGGAGATAAGGCTCTATTTCTTGCAAATGACCATGGACTGGAACATAGGGCGGATTTTACCATTCCAGAATCATCCAATCCACATTATGTGATGAGTATCGCGGAAAAAGCTGGAATTCCACTCGTATTACATAAAGGAACATATATAAGATATGCCCACTTGCACCCTGATTTACCTATGGTATTGAAACTCAACGGAAAAACAGAATTATTCTATAATAACAGGCCGCCACGTGGAGGTCTTGATTGTTCCGTGGAAGAAGCTGTGGCAATTTGTCCTAGTTTAGTTGGAGTGGGATATAGTCTATATACAGGAGGACAAGATGAGGCTGAACAGATGACAGAATTAGCAGAGATCGTGAGAAATGCTCGAAAATTCCAAGTACCCGTAATATTATGGTCTTATGTAAGGCAGCATGATCCAAGAAAAAAAGAAGAGGAGGGTAAGATGGAAAATGTACGATACGCTGCAAGAGTCGCATTTGAAATGGGTGTAGATATGGTTAAATTATATTACCCCGAAAATAAAGAAGGTCTAAGGAAAGTGAAGGAATACACCCCAGGTATTTATTGCTTAATCGCAGGAGGGGCAAAAATGGATACAGTTGAAACTGCATATCAAACAGCTTATGATATTGTCCAAGATCTCGAAGGAATGGCAATTGGGAGGAATATCTTCCAAGATCCTAAACCAATCAATAAGGCATTAGGATATAAGGCAATATTTGAAGGAAAAAGTGTCCAAGAAGCCTTAGACATTTATAATCAAGAAAAAATTGAAGTACTTTAGATTTTCTTTCCCTATTTTTTATTTTTACATTTCAAATCTTATTGCTTTAAAGTAAATTTTTCATCTTCAAGCAAATAGGACAGTGATCAGAACCTTTAACGTCTGCCAATCTATAGCTATCATGAATCTTATCCTCCAATTCATCACTTACAATAAAATAATCAATTCTCCATCCTAAATTCTTCTCCCTCGAATTAAATTGATAACTCCAATAGGTATATTTCCCTCCCTCTTGTTCAAATTCTCGAAAGGTGTCAATGTATCCCTTCCTAAGAAAACGAGAAAACCATTCTGTTTCTTCTATTGTGAATCCCGCGTTTTGCTGATTTTTTTCTGGTTCAGCAAGATCTTTTTCAGTGTGAGCTACGTTGAAATCGCCTCCTATAAGAAGAGGTTTATCTTTCCTCAACTTCTCACAAAAATTCAGGAATTCTTTATTAAACCAAGTCTTAAATTCTAATCGTTCTAACTCTGTCCCGGCATTGGGAAAATACACATTGATTAAATAGAATCGTTCGAATTCTAATGTCATTAAGCGCCCTTCCCGATCAAATTGTTCTATTCCCATACCTTTTTGAAGGGAAAGCGGCTCTTTATTACAATAAGTTGTTACTCCACTGTAGCCCATCTTTTTTTCTGAGGAAAACCAGTAATCATGATATCCGTCTAAATCAAGTAAGTTCGAATTAGCGTTTTTCTTTTTTGTTCTAATTTCTTGGAAAAGATAGAAATCGGCATCTTTTTCATGAATGAAATCGATTAAGCCCTTTTCTGCCCTCGCATTAATACCATTTACATTCCAAGCGATTAGTTTCATATGAATATTGATGATATTTCGATATTTTCATTTTATACATACCAAAAAAGTCTAATAAGTGTAAAAATGCCTAACACGATTGAGACATACCCTATAATTTTTTTGGCTTTTCCTTTATTTAATCTATCCGCTGTCAATGCACCTAATGGTGTGGCTATAACGGCGGATATTATTAAAACTATCATTAAATCTATAGTGACACTAATATTTTGAAATCCCTCAAATAAGTAATATAACAAAAATCCGTACCCCGAAAGGAATGATTCAGATATAACTGAAGTGGCGACTGATTCCTCGTGATCTCTCCCGGATATTACTTGACCGGACGTAGTGATTGGACCATAACCTCCTCCTGAGATGGCTTTATTAAAAGAGGCTAATCCGCTGATTATATACATTTTGCTCCACGAAAAATGAAATCCAATCTCTTTTACCATTATTATACCGACAATAAGAATCATCACACCAATATAAATATTTATTGCTAATTCATTAAGATTGATGGCTAGAAATATAGCTGCTGTCATTCCGATCATACCTGCTACAGTAAGGAGTACGGTTACTTTAACATCTCGTTTTTCCTTGGAATCCAATTCCACATTCCGAAATATCGCGTGGAATATAGACCCACTTAAGCCAGAACTCATCTGGGCGATCAAAAGAACAGGAACCACAACTATTGGTTTAAATCCCATTGCTGTGAGGATAGGTGTCAGAGTCCCGAACCCCATGCCGAATGCGTTATCGATAAATGCTCCTATAAAGCCTAATATAATAATTATGACCAAAATATCAATAGAAATTTCCACGATTCCAAACTCCTTTATTGTTTTATCTAAGATTATTTTTTATTTATTGTTTATGGAAAAATTTTAAAAATTAAGCAATATATTCATTGGTCTAACCTGACTTAAATCATATAATTGAGAAAATCCTCAATATTAACAAGATTCCTATAACGATTGATGAAATGCCAATTATTATCTTCGATTTTCTTTTGTTTAACATATCGGAAGTCAATGCCCCAAATGGGGTTGATATCACTCCAGTGGTTATTAGAATAATCATCAACTGAATTTGGTCGAATAGAAGGTCATATAACACAAAATATAATAAAAACCCAAAACCAGATAATATAGCCTCAGAGATTGAGGTGATCGCACGCGTTTTTTTATAATCTCCGTCTTTCATAAATTCTTGATAGGTTGCGAGTGGACCATATCCCGCAGCTGATATTGATTGGTTAAATCCGCTTACTAAACTTATAAGATAAAATTTTCTATTGGTAAATTTGAGTTTAAAGTTTAAAATAGTAATAATACCCACGAAAATAATCATTATTCCAATATAGAATAACACATAGAGTTCAGGCAAAAAGTATACCAGAATAATTGCGGAAATCATTCCAGCCATACCTGTTATAATATAATATATATTTAAGCGGATTTCCTGCTCATTTTCGACAAACGGCGTATGATGGAAAATTGAAAAATATATTGTTTTGGTAAATCCTGCAAATAATTGAGAAAATAATAATGTTGACACTACAATGATGGGATCGAAACCGAGCAGTATTAATGTGGGTGTGGCTAATCCATATCCCATTTTAAATGCGCTATCTATGAAACTAGCCACCATTCCAATTATAAATACAAAAATCCAAATTAGTGTATCCATTCTTATTGTGTAGTCGGAATGAGATCCTAATAAATTTTGTATTTTAAACTTATTAATGGAATTAAATGATCTCTTTAGTTATCTTTTTTTGAAAAAGTAGTGATCCCTCCATATTAAACTGACTTCATTTAGATTCTAAAAGTATAATTTTTCTCATATGTATATCTTTATCCATTAAATCATAAGTTTTTGGGGAGAAGTGTAGTTTAGGCATAAATATCTTTCATAAATTACAATCCGCTCCCATACATATTCAATGAGCTTGATCAAGTTCAAATTAATAACTCAAACTGCATATGTATAATTGAATGAGTGTCTATTCATCCACGTGTTCATCTCTTTAAAGAATTCCTCTCTTAAAAAGGAATTTATAACTTATTAAGGGAAATAATAAAAAATTCTTTTATATATTTTTTAATGAACAAGAGGTTAATTTGGTTAATTATGAAGGGTATTTTATGGTTTGAGGAAATTGATAAAGATGATATAGATGCGGTGGGTGGAAAAGGTGCCAATTTAGGAGCTATGACTAAACGAGATCTCCCAATCCCACCCGGTTATGCAATAACTTCTAAAGTGTATTTTGATTTTATAGAAGAGGCTGAAATTAAAAAGAAAATAGAGGAAACATTAGCGGATTTAGATGTTGAAGAAACGGATAAATTGCAAGAGGCATCGGATACAATTAAAAAACTTTTTTTAGAGCAAGATATCTCTGATGAATTTAATGAGTTATTTTCTAAACCTTTTGATAAATTGAAAAATGGAAACAATGAACTAAATGTTGCAGTAAGAAGTTCCGCAACGGCAGAAGATTTGCCAGAAGCAAGTTTTGCGGGCCAACAAGACACATATTTAGGAGTAAACAAAGAAAATTATGTGCAATCAATAAAAAAATGTTGGGCAAGTCTGTTTACTGCCAGAGCTATATATTACAGAGAAAATAACAATTTTAATCATATGGATGTCGGCATTTCTGTGATAGTGCAAAAATTAATCGATGCTGATGTCGCGGGAGTTATGTTTTCGAAACATCCATCTACTGGCGAGAATCAAGTACTTATAGAAGCAGGTATAGGGCTTGGCGAGGCGGTTGTCTCAGGAAGCATCACTCCAGATACCTATTTGGTAGATCCTGGAGACTGGAAAATTCTAAACAAGGAGGTTTCAACCCAAGATTTTAAAATCATCCGACAAGGGAATACGACAAAAGAAATTGATCTCTCCAAAAAAGAGGGAAGTCAACAAAAATTGTCTGATGATAATATCATTAAATTGGCTAAAATTGGAAAAGATATTGAAGATTTTTATGAAGGAGAAGGGCAAGATATTGAATGGGCATATTCTGATAAACTTTATATTCTTCAGTCACGACCGATAACTACTATACCAGAAGAAAACGAAGAAGCCCAATCAGCACAATCTATGGAAACCAAACCCATTTTAAAAGGTCTCGCAGCAAGTCCAGGGATTGGGGCAGGAACGGTGAAAATTATCGAAGATGCAAGTCAATTAGATAAAATTACCTCAGAAGATGTGCTTGTAACAACTATGACGACTCCAGACATGGTTCCAGCGATGAAACGAGCTCAAGCAATAATTACCGATGAAGGGGGTATGACGAGTCATGCAGCTATCGTTTCAAGAGAACTTGGGATTCCATGCACGGTTGGCACGGGAGAGGCTACAACAAAATTAAGTGATAATGAGGAGGTTACCGTAAACGGGAAAAAAGGAGTAGTATTTCAAGGTATTCAAGAGAGCATGGTAGAAGAGGAAACCACTAAAAAATCTCATGAAAAAGTTGCGAGATCTGCTCTCATTACTGGGACTAATCTATATGTAAATCTTTCTTCGCCTGATGCTGCTGAGTCTATAGCAAAAAGAAATGTGGATGGAGTGGGCCTATTTAGAGCGGAATTTATTGCCGCCCAGATTGGAATCCATCCGCAAAAGGCTATAAAGGAGGGTAAAAGTGAAGATTGGTCTGATAAATTGGCAGAAGGAATCAATAAAGTTGCTGCAGCTTTCGATCCCAAACCTGTGGTTTATAGAACGCTCGATTTTAAGACAAATGAGTATAGAGAATTACCGGGAGGGGAAGAAGCCGAGCCCAAAGAAAATAATCCCATGTTAGGATTCAGAGGATGCCATAGAAATGTTAAAAGTCGTAGGGTATTCGAATTAGAATTAAAAGCTATTAAAAAGGTGAGAGATGAGTATGACCATAAGAACCTTCATGTTATGCTCCCATTTGTAAGAACTGAACGAATTCTTAAAAAAGCTATTGAAATAATGGATCAAAATGGCTTAGCACGGAGTAAGGAGTTTAAGCTCTGGATTATGGTTGAAGTACCTAGTACCGTATTTCTAATCGACGATTTTCTCAAATATGTAGATGGTGTGAGCATAGGAAGTAATGACCTCACTCAATTAACTTTAGGTGTTGACAGAGACAACCAAAACCTTAGCGAGCTGTTTGATGAAAGAGATCCCGCCATTCTTAAAGCTTTAGAGTTCGTAATTAAGGGATGTCGCCGTAATAATAAGACCGTCTCAATATGCGGACAAGCTCCTTCTGTTTATGAAGAAATCGTTGAGTTCTTAGTGAAGCATGGAATCACGAGTATAAGTGTAAATCCAGACAGAATTGAGCCGACCAGAAGATTGATTGCTCGAGTTGAAAGAAGATTTTTACTGAATAATATGAGAGAAATATAGTTTTTTTCAAAATAACAATTTAAAGGAGAGGATAATTTCACTATGAGTTTAGAGTTATTAACAATTGGTAGTTGTACATTAGATTGTATTATAGATATTGAAGATATACTGAGATTCGAGCTTTTAAAAGAAGATGAGGTAAAGAAATACACCGCCATCGAGTATAGTAAAAAATTGAATATAGAAAATCTACGATTTTTTCCTGGAGGTTCTGCCGCCAATATCGCTTGTGACTGTGCGATGATGAAGATCCCGAGTAGTTTTATCGGGATGATCGGAAAGGATTTTTCCGCAAAGATGTGTCTTGATGATATGGAAAATCGGGGTGTGGATATTTCCCATATAAACCAGACTGAAAAGGATAGGACTGCATTTTCTGTAATTTTAAAAACGAAATGGGGTAAAGACAGAAGTATATTAGCCTATAAAGGAGCTAATGACCTTGTTTCCCCAGAGGACATAAATCAAAACTTATTTGAAAATATTAAAGCGTTTGCGTGGACTTCCCTGACAAAAGAGAAGAGCTGTGAAGCGGTGGAAAAATGTATAAAACTAACTAAGGAAAAAGGAGGGAAGGTATTCGGTGCTCCAAGTATGTCCATTATTAAAAATAATCCAAAATGGGCTGATGTTCTAATCTCAAATTCCGATATAATATCTTTGAATAAAGAAGAAGCCCAATCGTATACAAGAAAAACGGATACAATTCATATGATTAAGGTATTAATTGACAAAGGATTGGATCTGGTTGCTATAACAAATGGATCAAACGGATCTGTTTTATCAGATGGTAAAAAGGTTATCAATAGCGGTGTGTATGATGTCTCTGTTGAAGATATGACCGGTGCGGGAGATGCATTTATGAGTGGAATCATCGTCGCCACTCTGAATAAATATAATCTTGATAAAACATCAAAATTCGCTGCTGCCTTAGGTGCGTTTGAAGCAAGGGAAACAGGAGTACGGGAAGGTATCCCAAGTAATTTTGATATGGTTGAAGATTTTATTGAGAAAAATCCATTGGAACAAGTTATGACTGAATTGAAATAAAAGAAAATAAAATAAAATGCAAAAATATAACAATTATCACGAGAGGATATAACAGTTGGACTCTAAAGAAAATGATTCGCAGAGAGGGACAAGGTATGTGTCTGGACCTGGAGGGGTTTGCGTTTGCCCACGATGTAAGACTACTAAAACAAGAACCGCCGGAAAACCTTGTACGGAAGAGATTTGTCCCGAATGTGGAGCAAAAATGATTATGGAATAAGCTGGATTATTCCAAATTTAGAACTCTTCAAATATTAAACCACCTAATAAGCTATAATGCTAAGTTTTATTAGGTTCACTTAAAATACACTAATAAAGAAAAATCAACCAATAGTCCTATTAAGGAGTAGTGAAATTATGAAACATGAAAAAAAGAAAAAAATGAAGCAAAAAAAGATGGAAAAAGAACAGCCCGTTGATGAAAAACCTCTTGAAGAACGGGAAGAAAAACCTAAGAGAGCGAAAGAACCGCGAAAGAACCTCCCAAAAATGCATAGAGAAAAGGGCTAACTAGGTTTTAATTCTATTAAAATTTATTTTAGGTTAGGGTGCGAAAAAACCAATTTTTCTAAATCCCTATACGTATTTTTGCGTAAGAGTTTATGTTTCATAAATTTTTTATCATAAATTCCTGAAAAAGAACTCAAGCTTGCAACTTTTTTTTATTAGAGAAAGAAGATGTCTATTTAATTATCACATTCTTATTCTCTTCTAAGAAAATAAATATTTTTTATTCGAAAATGAGAAATAAAATTCTGAATTGGCAGATTGGTGGGTCTGTATTCATTATCATGTTTGGCTCATTTTTGCATTTTCTTTTTGAACTCTCTGGAAATTTTCCTCCCATTGGGGCCATCAGTGCTGTGAATGAAAGTATCTGGGAACACTTGAAATTAGGCTATTGGCCATTAGTTTTTTTTGGGATTCTTGAGTATAGAAATGTCAATAAAGAATCACAAAACTTTTTTCTGGCAAATTTAGTTTCAGCATTGTTGATTCTTTTTATAATTCCGGTCTTTTTTTATACCTATACTGCAATTATTGGTGAGCATATACTTTGGCTTGATATTTTCAGTTTCATATTCGCTGTAAGTGTTGGTCAATTTGTAAGTTATAAAATTATGATGAAATCTGAATTTAATCTCAAAATTTCATATATTTCCGTCTTCGGAATTATAATTATCGGTGTTCTTTTTGTAGTATTCACATATTTTCCGCCACAAATTCCTCTCTTTGAAGATTCATTAACTGGCATGTATGGGATACCAATTTAAAAGTGATTTATTTTTTCGGCAAATAAGTTAATCTTTAAAAATGAGAAAAACCAATAAGACAATAAGATGGCAAAATTTTATAATGAAAAATGTGATACAAAATGAAAAAATGGTATGTAGATGAAAAAAAGCAATGGTTTAAAAAATGGTGGCCCGAGGAAGTTAAAAAAAATATAGAATTCGAATCGCTTAGTTTAGGCGAATTTTTCGAACGGCAGAGAGAAAAATATGGCGATTTGAATATGATGTGGTTTTTGGAATCTTGGATGACTTATGAAGAGGCAGGAAAGATGATTGATTCCCTTGCGACGGCATTATATGATTTGGGTCTAAGGGAAGGCGATTGTGTCGGTTTTTTGCTCCCAAATAGTTTCCAATATGTTATTAGTTATTTCGCATGTGCTAAAATCGGAGCAATTGCGACGGGAATAAATCCGACCTATAAACCTCTGGAGGTTTTACATCATATAGAAATAACCGAGGCTAAGGCGCTCATTGTTCTTGATGCGTTATATGATGAATTGGTTAAACCAATAATCCAAAAAATCAATATAGAATTCATTATCTCTACCAACATTGCCGATCTGGCTTCAGGGATTTCTTCAGTATTGAAATTCATTGGGAAGTTAGTAGGTAAAATACCAAAAGGAAAAGTTGATTTTGAACCTTGCTATGATTTTGTCGAATTATTGAACACTCCCGCCAAATTACCATACATATCTATTGATCCTACAGAGCATACTGCAACTTATATTATGACGGGTGGTACAACTGGGGTGCCTAAAGCAACAAATCTTACCCATTTCAATGTGGTTTCTAATGCGATTCAATGTGTGGAATGGTTGGGTGGAGAACAACCAGGAATAGCAGATTTAGGCGTTTTACCATTATTTCATTCCTTTGGGATGACTGCGGTAATGAATGCATCTATTGGCTTAGGAGGATGGATGATGCTCTTTCCACGACCTCCAGAGACCGAGGAGCTAGTGGAAACGATTGAGAAGTTGCCTGCTCCAGAGGGAGTTGCGTATGTTGGAGCAGAAATCTTGTTCAAGCGATTAGCGGAATTTCCCGATTTAGATGATTATGATATTATGGGCAAAATAAAGAAATGCATTTCCGGCGCTGGACCACTCCACGCTCCAGTACAAGAAGCATTTGAAGAAAATACTGGTGGTAAGATTGTTGAAGGATACGGGCTTTCTGAAGCCAGTCCAGTTGTAAGTTCAGGAAGTCTCTTTGGAGAAAGTCCCTTAGGTAATATCGGTATGCCAATACCGGGAACAGACTGGGGTATCTTTAGCGCAGAAGCAGATGACTTAAGCGATGGGCCAATTGCAAATGGTCTTCCAGGTTCAAAGTATGGAGAAGAAAATACGGGGGAGATATGTGTTTGCGGGCCACAAGTTATGAAAGGATATTTAAATAAACCTGAAGAAACCGCTTCCACCCTTCAAGAATGGGATGGAAGAATTTGGCTACGAACAGGCGATATCGGATTTATGAGAGATGATGGATTAGTAACCATTCGAGACCGTAAAAAACAGCTTATCAAGATGGCGGGTCATTCAGTCTTTCCAAAGGAAGTAGAAGAGTTCTTAATGAGAAATGAAGCCGTAAACGAGGCTGCCGTAGCAGGTTTACCCGATCCAGAGGGTAAAGTAGGAGAAATAATTAAAGCATGGGTTGCATTAGAGCCAGGATATCAAGGGAAAATAACAGAGCAAGAGCTTATCGATTGGGCTAAGGAAAATCTCACAAGATGGAAAGTTCCGACACAGATAGAATTTATTCCTGAAGTACCGAAAAACGTATTGGGAAAAGTCCAACGTAGAGCCTTACAGGAAGCAGATCCATTATACAAAGAATAATAAAATTAAGAAGATCTATTTTTTCGACACAAATTACAATTTTTTTTAAATTTATATCTCTGATTTTTTCCATTAATAAAGAATTAGTTTTTATTAGTCAAAGATCAAAATAGAAATATTTTAATAATAAAAAAGTAAAAAAAGAAAGAAGATTTTAATCCTTATCTTTTTTGGGCGGTAGTGGGATAAATTGGCTGGTTCGTCGCTTATATCTTGCGTATTCACTATCTCCTTCAAATTGTTTGTTCAATAATCTGACACCAGAAACGTTAATAATCATATAGGTGATAATGATTGGTCCTATAATCGTAATAAATCCATAGGGAAAATATACTTTGAGTGCAACGCTTGTTGCGACTAAAAAGATTCCCCACCATTGAGTGACTTCCCCGAAATAGTTTGGATGTTGAGTATAACGCCATAATCCTTCATCAAAAACCTTTCCCTGATTTTCTGGATTATTTAAGAATACATATAATTGGTAATCTCCTACCGTTTCAAAATAAAACCCAATTACCCAGACACCAATTCCAATAAAATCTAACCACCAAATTGCTGGATTATCAACAACATTAATATATGACACAGGAGAGACAACTAAAAAAATAATTAATCCTTGAAAGAGATAGATGCGAAGAAGACTATTTATAAGAACTTTATCTCCCCAACGTTCTCGCATATTTTGATATCGTTTATCCTCACCTTTTCCCCAATTTCTAATAGTGACATATGTGCCGAGCCTGATTCCCCAGATCGTGACTAAGATTGTTATTATGATTTGTCTAAAATCGAAAGTTCCTTTTAAGATCAAGGTTGACCATGCAATTAGCATAAATCCACCAGGATAAAAGCGATCTATCAATGAATTGTCTTTTTTGGCAGTTCCTACAACAAATGCCAGTAATAAATATCCTAAAAAGAATAGACCAGTCCAACCAAGTATCTGTAATATAGATATTAAAACATCAGACATTTTTTTCTCCCTCAAAATGTAAATAATTTATATATCATTAGGTTGTATTAAATAAGTGTTATCAGCTTTATATTTAAATTTGATACTAATAAAAAATCATATGTTTAGCAATCTGGAAGAATGCAGAAAATGTGGTCGTTGTTGTCTAAATACGGGGATGGTCTTTTCAGAAAAAGAACTTTATGTCATATTCAATACACTCCTAATCAGATCGATCAAATCGAATTTTCTACGAAATTATCTATAGGAAAATATTAACTAAAAAATATTAATAGAGCCTGCTATTTTTTTGATAAAAACACAGTGAGATGTAAAATTTATGAGTTTCGCCCTCAAGGTTGCCATTGTTATCCATTAGTATATGATATAGAAATTAACCAATATGTACTTGATAAGGATTGTCCAAACCCAAGACTTTTCCTAAAAAACAGAAACAAAATCTCAATAACACGTATAGTCCTGAAAGAGTATCTCGAAAAGGATCTCAAAATAATAAGGGGGGATACTCATGGTCCATTAAGAAAAATAAGAGAATGAATACCAAGGATTACTCAGGAGAGTTTTTTTGAATTTTTTCTTTATCTTTCCTTTTTACGTATACCAAATCATATTTTTCTCGTAAATTTTCGATATCTTCCGAGTCACCAATCAAGTCTTCTAGATTGTCATCAAAAAACCTATTTTTCTTAAATTTGGTCGCTGGAACACCTAAATATATCCAACCCGATTCTAATTCTTGACCAACGGTAGTAGTGGAACTTGCAGCGACAATACAATTATCTCCTATTTTGGTTCCTGGCATAAGTATCGCATGGCTCCCAATCTCTACATTATTACCTATTTCTGTTTTTCGAATGATAAATAAATTACCGGCGATTAATGCGGATTGAATTATACTTCCCTCTCCCACAGTGACATTTTCCCCGAATTCGATAAATTCCGTATCCACCCACCCCTCAAAGAGTGAATTTTTAAATCTTGTTTTTACCCCGAACATTTTGAAACAAAGATTATCCAAAAACGGGAAGGGGAATTTATGGGAAAGCCATACGGGCCATTTTTTTATCGTATTGCGTATGCTCCAATAGCGATAATCAATATCATTTTTATCTCTTAGAAAAACTCCTTCGCGTGGTTTATGAATCAAGTTAACACAAAAAAGCAAAAATTTCGCAAATAGAAGCGATACAAATACACTCGAAATATACAAAAAAATAAGCAAAAATGGCAGCAATACGTAAAATAAAATTATTTCCGTACTCAAATAATGGTAATAAATCCAAAATTCAAATTGAATAGTAAAAAGAGCAACCCAAAAAAGAAATAAATAAAACAGCAAGTATCTCTTCTTAACGAGAACATTTGTTGTAAATGGTCCAACTTTTAACGATGCAGGTTTTGACATTTTATCCTTTTTCAACTTTTAGTATTTCCTATTTATTACCATCCTCATCGATGTTGATATCCTCCTTTACCAAATATTTGGATTCTTCATCAACATCTTTTTTATAGACCATGCCAGTCCTTATTTCCGAATATTTATTTTCTTTTAATTTTGAAGCGGGTATTCCAAAATAGACCCATCCTGGTTCAAGTTCTTGATTGTAATTCGTAGTACTAAATGCTCCGATTATGGTCTCCTCGCCTATTTTTGTACCTGGAGCTATATTAGAAACACCTCCTATAACCGCATAATCCTCAAAGATAATTTTTTTGATTATAAGATATTTCCCAACAACCATCGAACTCATTAGCGTTGCTCCCTGTCCCACCGTAATTTTGTGTCCGAACTCAATAAATTCCGTATCGACCCACGCATCAAACATATGACTGGAGAAATCTACTTTTAGACCGAACCATTTAAACCCCCAGATATCTATCCATGGGACTGGACAATTATCCATCACCCATAAAACAAACTTTTTCAATTGGACGCGAAGACACCAGAAATCATACTCTTTATTTCCTTTTTGAGCTATAAATATACCCTCTCTTGGGAGATGGATCATTTCAATGATTATCATAAGTAATTTTGCTGATATGGCCACTCCTAAAATGAAAACCATATAAGACCCAAAAACCATAGGAGGAAATAATACAACTTGCAATATGACCAATTCATTTAAAATAAAAAAATATACCCAAAAAATTATTACTAGAAAGCTGCTTATCCAGATAACTGGAATATATAATATCAAAGGTGTATAATTGATTGATTTCATTGCTCCCGTAGTTATAAAATCAATTTCTAACTCGGAGATTTCATGTCCTTTTGGTACAACCAGTTGATCTGATTTTATATCTTTTTGCTTTGTCTCACTTTCTGTCATCTTGACCACCTAATCCTTCATATTTTCAGCTTCATTTAATTGCTCCGCCCGTTCCAAGTCTTCTTTTGATACATTTAGATATTCTCTTACTTTTCGTGAGAAGGCACGTCGCAAGGGAACTCCGAAATAATAATTATCTCCTTTTAAAACACTATGTTTTGTCGCCCCAGCCATTGGGAGGAGATATGAATTATCATTGATCTCAACGCCTGGTGCGATACAATTCAAACAAGATGTTGTCACATTATCTCCAACTTTAATTTTAAAATAAGCTACATTTCCGAAAGTCCCATCAACTGCATGAGAACTAAATCCAGAATTTACCCCAATATATGAATTATTCCCAATTTCAACAAATTTGTCCGCTCCGAATTGCTCCTCAATAGTTGTCCCCTTCCCAACTTTGTTCGCACCCACAAAGTTATAAAGCCAAGGAAGTAACCAAGGAAATGGTCCCCTATTAAACGCGTGTTTTGGATATTTTATTAAAAAACTACGAATATGATACAAATTGAGAGTTTTACTGGGAATATTGCGGGGTATAATTCCATTTTTTGATGGTCGTATTTTTTCGGTTATGTTCCACCAAAATCGAGTTACAGCAGCTACAATAAATAAATGGATTAAATAACAGACTATTACGATTAAAGGCATGAAAATTGATGCTAATAACGCTCTAATATCTGTGAAAAGGATAATAAGAGAGCTTGCGTTTAAGAAGAACGGTAAATAGACTAAAAATGCATAAATCCATAAAATTATTGCTGGAATGAGCCAAGAAAGTAAATAGGCAGTTCCAAATCCTAAGAAATAAAAATGAAATTGAAGATTTATCTCTGTCTTCTCCACTTCAAGCTCTTTTCTCCCCTTTCTACCATCTGCAACAGAATTCGATTCAGTAGATTCATTCGACATAATTGATGATCTATTTTACGAATGGCGTATATTATTGCATTTACTATTAATTTTCTAATGTAAAAGCCATATATAAGGTTTATTTCTATTTAAAAGGAGATAAAATAAAATTTAAAATAAAAAAAGCAAATCATTAGATTTTTATTCGCCAATTAATTTTTTCCTCTTCCAATGAAACCAAAGGTCCCCCATCAACTGGATTGTCCCCGGAATCAAAAAGATCCACGCCCACAATATAATATAAATTATTGAAATGACCACATACCATATAAGTGCTCCCTTTAAAAATGGTCTTATAGGATCCATTCCGAACATAGGATATAAAAGAATAATACTTAGCACATTTATACCAATAATTATAACCATGGAAATGGTCGCGTCAAACAGAAAAGTCTCGGGAAATTGTAACCACCATACCACAGCAAGAATTATTGCTGCCACATTACAGAGAAATATCCATATTATGAAAATAGGAATAAAACTTTTGGGAGCATCTTTTCTATTGAGTGTCATAGGAATAGTTATTAGGATTTTCTTAAAAAAACTTGAGATTATATTTCATTAAAAGTTCAAAATATTTAGAGTAGAGGGGTTTTTCAGTGAATATTTAAAATTAATTACTTGATGTGTAATGTCTACTTTCTTAAATTTCGAAATAGATTTATATAGTGTATCAAAATCTTATTATCGGTGAGGAATAATTAGATATACTGATGAATGTTAAATAATAAGATAATTTTATTTATACGAGTAATAAATACCTAAAGAACGATGAATGGGAATATAGCCGAATAATATTATCTATCCTCAATCCATTTCAAGATATTTTTGCTCTTTTTTGGAAATATCTCTTTAAGAATCTTTATTCCGATTTCTCGTACATTAGAATCCGCATCAGAGAGCACAGACGCTTCTAGAATCGTAAAAACTTTATCTCTATCCAAATCAAGTAATTTCAGTGCTTCTAAGCTATATATTCTAATTTCAGGGTCATCATTTTGTTCAATAAAATGTTGGAGTAATTCAAGAGTTTGGGCTTCAGTATATTCTTTTGTTGTGAAATAATGGTATATATCTGCCACACTCAGATTTTTCCTCATATAATCCAAGGTGTCTTGATATCGAATTTTGTCAGACTCGTCAAATTGAAAAAAGAAAGTACAATTATGATTTTCTGGTAATCTGTGTTTACGACAAAACACCATCCCGCAATATTTACATCGAAATGGAATTGTTTCAATTTGGTTTTTACAATAAAAACATTTTGTCATTATTGTTCTTGAAGAATAAATATCAACAGCAGTTTTTATAATTAGTCCAAATTAATCCTAAAATGCATAAATTTAATGCAAAAAACGAATAATTTAGTATGATTATGAAATGAGGAAAATTTAGAATATATAATTCGAGAATTTAATCCTCCTTTTCTGGTGCGGGTTTTAATCTCTCTACGTATGAGACATGCTCAGCTTGATGCTTTCTATAATATTTTTTATAGATTTCCTCAAGCCTTTCTTGTGTCTCAGCTTTAAACTGGATTTTATCTTCCAAACCATCCTCAAAAAACCGGTTTTTCTTAAATTTTCTGGCAGGAACACCATGATAGATCCACCCCGACTCAAGCTCTTGCCCGACAGTGGTAAGGGACCATGTGCTTAGTGAGGCTCTCTTCCCTATATGAGTTCCTGGCATGACGACAGCATGAGTTCCAATTCTTACATCATCTTCTATTACGGTTTTCCGTACAATTAGCAAATTCCCCATAATGACCGAGGATTGGATGTGGGAACTTTGCCCAACAACCACATTTTCTCCAAATTCGATAAATTCCGTATCCACCCACCCCTCGAAGAGTGAATTTGTAAAGGTGGTTTTAACCCCAAACATTTTAAAACAAAGGTTATCTAAAAATGGAAATGGAAATTTATGCGCAAGCCAAACAGGCCATCTTTTAATTGTATTTCGAATACACCAATATCGATAGTTTTTATCGCTTTTATCCCTTAAAAACACTCCTTCTCGAGGCTTATGGATGGTATTTACTACGCTTAGAAGTATTCTAGCAAATATTAATGAGATTAGAACCAACTCAACATAACAGAAAAAAGCAAAAAGCGGCAAATAAATATAAAAATGGATTGGTCTTTGATAATCCCATAAAAATTGCCAATATAACCAGAATTGGAGCATAATAGGGATTATACTAATCCATATTAAAAATACGTAGAACAGAATATAACGTTTTTTTGGTAATTCCGTGGGAGCAAACGGACCTACTCGCATACTTGTGGGAACACTCATTTCTTATTCATCTCATTATACCAAATCTTTTTTATCCTCATCTATATTTACTTCTTGTTTGATTTCTTCTTTTTCTTCCTCATCAATTTTCTTTTTAACGATTATATCTCGCCTTTTAATCGCATGTTCGTTTGTTTTTAGTTTTCGTGCTGGGATTCCCGCATAAATCCAACCAGGTTCAAGAATTTGATTAAACGCAGTAGATCCTGCCGCTCCTACTACAGATTCTTCTCCAAGTATTGTTCCAGGTGCCACTGTACTCTGCCCTCCTACAACCGTATGGTCGTCCAAAACTACCTCCTTGATTATGAGGTACTTTCCAATAACCATACTTGACATGACCACCGCACCTTGCCCCACCATCACTCTTTTGCCGAATTTCACAAATTCTGCATCACACCACGCATCATGAAGATGGCTAGAAAGGTCTATATTAGTCCCAAACCATTTAAATGCTATAACATCTGCCCAAGGCAAGGGCCAATTATTGAAAAGCCATAAAACTAATTTTTTAATTTCGATTCTCAAACACCAAAACTCAAAATCATTATCTCCAAGTTCGGCTCGAAAGATCCCTTCTCGTGGTTTATGGATTAAATTTACTAATATCAATAAAAGTTTGCTAAATATAACACAAGCGAAGGTAAAAATGGTTAGCATTGCTAATATATGTGCTGGTAGTAAAAGGAGAAAATCTATAAATAAATGCCATCTTGGCTGATAAATCCACCAATATGTCAAGGTTATCATACCACTCAACCAAATAATCGGCAGATATACTATTAGGAATTTCAGATTAACTCGGGATATGGCGCTGCTGGTTACAAAATTTATTAAATATTCATCCTCTGGTTCCTCTTCATTTTCATTACCCAAATTTAATCATCCTCTTTCTTATTTTTTTGTTGGATTTCCATCAGCTTCTCCGCTCTTTCGAGGTCTTCATCAATGAGTCCCAAATATTTTTTCAATTTACGAGAAAACAATTTACGTATGGGCATTCCAAAATAATAATAGCCTCCTTTTCCCTCTGTAAATTTTAAGGTCGCAGCTCCGGGAAATACATATGAATTGTCTCCTAATTCTGTACCAGGTGCTAATGGGGTCTCTGCCCCCACAGTACAATTATCACCCAATTTTACTTTGAAATAATAAATGTTCCCAAAAATACCCTCTACTAAATGGCTTGCCAATGATGCATTTGGCCCAACATAGCAATTTTCACCTGTTATTGCAAACCTATCTCCGCAAACTTCCTCCTCGACGGTCGTTCCTTTTCCATATTCTGTCGAACCTATAAAATTAAAAATCCATGTAAATACCCAAGGAAACATTCCTTTCATTACCGCATTCTTTGGATATTTGAGTAAAAAAGAGCGGATATGGTATAAACTTGAAGTTTTACTTGGAACGTTTCTGGGTATAACGCCTTCTTTTGAAGGCAAAATTCTCTGAGTAAATCCATACCAAAATTTTACGACCGCCGCTGCAAAAAATAGATGTAGCAATACACAGGCTATTAAAACTAAGGGAAATAATAATAGTGAAAGTAATGGCTTTAATTCAGTAAAGATTAGGATAAAATTGGAAGTTTCAAGGAAATAAGGTAAAAAAAATAGCATCACATAAGTGAAAAATGCAATTCCGGGGATTAACCATGATACAAAATAAGTTGTGACAAAACCAAGCAAATACCAATGAAATTTGATGGGTTGCTCTTCTTTAATTATTTCTTTTTCCCCACTTTCTTTTTGTTCATTTGTTGAATTAGTTTCCAAAAATGTTCATCTCGAAGGACGTTTAGTAATAAACATAATAAAAGCGAGTTGTTGTTTTGGTTCTTAAGAGACTCATTGCATATAATTAACTACGCTTATTTAATAGTAAGTTCAATACTCTTTAAAAATTTCTCGATATAAAATTAAAGATTATTAAGATAAAATTCCTTTTTCTTTAAATATCGCCGTCTTATCATTTAATAAATAGGATACTAAATACATACTTTAATAATAATTAGATGGGAAGAAATGTTTTTGATATTAAAACGATTTTT